>CBDUQH010000006.1:0-23001 GCA_965369335.1 uncultured bacterium | reverse complement strand
TTTCTCAGGTAAAAAAGTAATATCACAATCTCCACAGTCACACCTCTCCTCAAGACATATGATACAATCAACTCCTATGACAGCCAATGAACTAAGACAAAAATACATCGACTTTTTCGTCAGTAGGGGACACAAACACATCCCCTCAGCCAGCCTTGTTCCCGAAAACGACCCCACCACACTCTTCACCAGTTCAGGCATGCAACCCCTCGTGCCTTATCTCTTAGGGGAAAAACACCCTCAGGGTACCCGTCTCGTCGACTCTCAAAAATCCTTCCGTTCCCAAGACATTGAGGAAGTAGGGGATAACAGGCACACAACATTCTTTGAAATGTTGGGTAACTGGTCTCTTGGAGATTACTTCAAAAAAGATCAGCTCACTTGGTTTTTTAACCTGCTTACCCAAGATCTAAATCTCAATCCTCAAAATATTTACGTCACAGTTTTTTCTGGCGATCCAAAAACTGGTGTCCCTCGTGACGATGAAGCTATCAAAATTTGGCAACAACTCTTTGATTCAGTTGGCATTGATGCTAATTACATCGAACTAGGCACCGAGACAGCAGGATACAAAAAAGGGATGTCTAATGGACGTATTTTTGGCTACGGCGTTAAAAAAAACTGGTGGAGTCGATCAGGTGTCCCTGCTAATATGCCTAAAGGTGAACCCGGTGGACCAGATTCAGAAGTTTTTTATGATTTCAATGCAGAGCACAGCACCAACTGGGGAGAACATTGTCATCCTAACTGTGACTGTGGTCGTTTCCTTGAAATAGGTAACTCAGTCTTTATGCAATATCAAAAACAAGAAGACGGTAGTCTCAAAGAACTGCCCAACAAAAACGTTGACTTTGGTGGAGGTTTGGAGCGTATTTTGGCAGCAGTTGGTAACGATCCAGACGTTTTTAACACTGACCTCTTTATTCCAATCATCAAACACATCGAAAAACTATCAAACAACTCTTATAAAGACAATAATTTTACGAACTCATTCAGAGTCATTGCCGACCACCTAAAAGCCGCCACCATGCTCGCTGCAGATGGCGTCTTCCCCAGCAACAAAGCCCAAGGCTACTTCTCCCGCCGTCTTATCCGTCGAGCCATCCGCCACGGCAACCTCCTCGGCATCGACCAAAACTTCACTGCCGATATAGTTCCTATCGTCACCCAAATCTACCAAGACATATATCCGGAAGTTTCCAAACAAAGCTCAAAAATCATCGAAGCCTTTGAACAAGAAGAAAACAAATTCAGAAAAACATTAAACAAAGGCCTCAAACAATTCGAAAAACTAGTCAACAACACCCTCACTGCCAAACAAGCCTTTTTCCTTTTTGAAACGTATGGTTTTCCTTTAGAACTCTCTATCGAAGAAGCTCAAGATAGAGGAGTTAAAATCGAATCCAATATCGAACAAAAATTTGCCGATAGCAAATCCAAACACGCCCAAGCTTCAAGAACAGCCTCAGCTGGCATGTTCAAAGGCGGTCTCGCCGACCACTCCGAACAAGTCACCAAACTCCACACCGCCACCCACCTCCTCCACGCAGCATTAAGGAACATCCTTGGCGACCACGTCACACAACAAGGGTCAAACATCACCGCCGAAAGACTCCGTTTCGACTTCACTCATCCGCAACCTCTTACTAAAGATGAGATTAAACAAATACAAGACCAAATCAATCAACAAATAGAAAAAGACTTAAAAGTCACTAAAACTATCGAGGACAAAGACCAAGCCCTTGCTTCAGGTGCCATGGCCTTCTTCCGAGAAAAATACGCCGACAAAGTCAGCGTCTACACCATCGGCGACCCCCAAAAATTCTACTCCAAAGAACTCTGCGGTGGCCCCCATGTTACCTCGACAGGCGAAATCGGCACTGTTACAATCAAAAAACAGCAATCAATTGGTGCTGGTAAACGACGCCTCTACGCCGAAATCAGTTAACCTTTGGTTGTCCACAAGTAAATAACAACACCCGATTAAAAAATCAGCTTAATTTTCCGCTTTCATGCAAATGAATAACCTGCTCACCAACAAAAATAAAACCTCCACCGATACCAAAAAATATTTTGCCATTGAAATTGGCTTCGAGTCAGTCAAATCAGCTTGCTGGGAGATTGCCGGTATCAAACCCAACTTTCTCCAAGCTGGTAGTCTTGAAGAATACCAATCAGACAACCCCGATAGCCTCATTACTGCAATCGACAAATCTCTTATTAAAGCCTGTGAAGAAATAGAACCAGAACCAAACGAGGCTGTTTTTTCACTTCCTCAATCATGGGTTGAAGACAATTCTCTCGCCGCCAACAAAAAAAAACTCCTCAAAGAAATAACTTCAAAACTGGAACTCAAAGCCATCGGTTTCGTCATAACCACCGAAGCCCTAGTCCACTACTTGAAACACAAGCAAGGAGGGCCTTTCACCGGCATCTTAGTCAGTGTAGGCGAGGCCGAAATCTTAGTCACTGTTTCCAAAAACGGCGATATAGTTGACACTCAAACAGTTGGTCGCAGCGATGATCTTGGTGCAGACGTCGAAGAAGGCCTGGCCCGTTTTGGCGACATCGGTTCTCTCCCCGCCAACATGGTCCTCTTCAACGGACATACTGACTTAGAAACTCTAAAACAAGAAATGGTTTCCTACGACTGGCAAGAACGCCTGCCTTTTCTCCACATCCCCAAAATTGATATTTTCTCTCCCCAGGAAACCATCCAAGCTATAGTCAACTCAGCTGGCGCCGAAGTTATCAAGTCTCTCGAAGTCTCATCTACAGACGACCTTGATTCAGACGGTGAAAGTGACTCTGAAAACGACCAAGACCAACAGATACCCAACATGGCTGATGAATTTGGCTTCTCCTCCGACTTTAACTCAGACAATCTTTCCAAACCTGACACAGACCCTCTTTCACCTCTAGAAGATGAAAGTAGTCCTCAAGACGAAACACTTGCCCAAGCTTCACAAGATTCACAGGATTTAGACCAAGAAGAAGAAATCGACTCAACATCAAAAACACTCCCCCGCCTTAAAGGTTTTATTCCCAACTTAAAACTACCTTCATTAAAGTTTGGATTTCAATCGGGCAAAAAAAATCTGATTATTCTTATAACAATCCTCATTTTCTTCATTTCTTCCTTAACAGCTGCCGCTGCTGCGTACTGGTACTATCCAACTGCCAACGTTACCATTTTTGTTGAGCCCAAAATTATTGACCAAGATATCACCTTTTCCATAGACCCAGAAATCTCTGATACTCAAATAGATGACAACACTATCCCTGGTAAACTCGCTCCTGTTGAATTTACAGATTCGAGCCAGACCAAGGCCACAGGTGAAAAACTAATTGGCGACCCTGCCTCTGGCAAAGTCACTTTGTATAACCGCACCGACTCTAGTAAAACATTTGAAGCCGGTACCCAGCTCACTGGGCCAGATAACTTGACCTACACCATTGACGAAGACGTCACTATCGCCTCTGCCTCTACCAAAGAAAATGACGATTTCTCTCTAACTACTGAGCCATCAACTGCTAGCGTAAGCATAAGCTCTGCCGACATTGGTGCTAAATACAACCTAGGCTCTGGCACAGAGTTTGCCGTTGCCAACTTTGATAAATCATCTTTTGTTGCCAAAGCCAGTGGCGACATCACCGGGGGAACCAGCCGTACAGTCACCGCAGTTGCTAAAGCAGACCACACTTTGTTGATAGATCAACTCACTCAAAAACTCGAAGATAAAATCACCAACCAACTAGGGCAAGACAGTGAAGACTTTGTCGGCAGCATTCCACTTTCTAACGAAGAAACAACTTCAACTGAAGATTTTTCAGCCGAAATCGGAGAGGAAGCAGATTCAGTTACTCTTGCCTTAACCCTCTCCACCCAAACCTTAACTTATAAAAAATCAGACCTTTCCTTGTTAATCGAAAAAGAGATCTTAAACTCAATTACCCAAAACTTCCAATTCCAAAGATCTCAATCCCAAATCGACACAGTTGAAGTTGTAGAAAATAAAGACGGCACCTACACAATCAAAGCCAAGGCTAAAGCCAAAATTATCCCTATCATCGACCCAGATGAGGTCACCCAAAAAATCAAAGGCCGATTTCCCAGTGTCACCCAAGACTACTTCAACAACTTACCCAATTTCAACAAAGTTGCTATCGAGATCAAACCCAAAAGCATTCCTTCCCAAATCAAAACTTTCCCTCGCCTTTCCAAAAACATACAAGTAGAAATCACCACTACAGAGGAATAACTCAACTCTCTCTGGTTGTTTCATTTGATTTTTCCCTATAAAACTGGCTATCCTATACTAGGGTATCTATGACTCAAATCCTTCCCAACTTATAACTACCACTCACTATTACTAATTTTCAACAACAGGTTTCCTCAGCTAAACATGCCACTCTACGTTTACAAAAAACAACACCAAGACGGAGAAAAAATTCACACCAGGCTTTATACCAAGCTTTCTCAACTTGGCCCCACTATCCTCATCACTTTTGGTAGTCTACTCATCGCCAACGTCGCTTGGCCAATCATCCAATACCAGCTTTTCGTTTCACCCTCAATTTCCAAATCTCAACTTGTAACCCCCATCAACATCAACAAAACTGCCTTTTACTCACCCACCAATGACTCAGCTAAATCAAACCTAAACAATCCTTTGCCTCAAGCCCAAAGTCAGGAAGTTGACTACACCAAAGTATCCAACTGGTTTCCTGCAGCCCAAGGTGGTGCCAACTCAAACTCACTTATAGACCACTACAGATTAAGCATTCCCAAAGTAGATATAGAAGACGCTATCGTTCAAATCGGCGGTGAAGACCTATCCAACAATCTAATCCAGTATCCTGGCACCGCCGACCCAGGAGGACTAGGCTCACCAGTCATCTTTGGCCATTCAATCTTGCGCCAGTTCTACAACCCATCTAAAGACAACCCCAAACGCTACATGTCCATTTTTTCCAAGATTATGACTCTCAAAAATGGCGATGAAATCATCATCGACTATGACGGCATCACCTACACTTACATTGTCCAAGACAAATTTGAAGTCAAGCCCACTGACGTTCATATCCTCGAACAAAGATACAACAATAGACAACTCAAATTAGTCACTTGTGTACCAGAAGGCACCTATCTCAGAAGGGGAGTCTTAACTGCGTACTTATCCAACATTGGCCAGCCTGAACCTGGTGCCGTTCGCGGTAGCTTCAACTCACTCATCCAACCTCTAGACCCAGGTCAGGTTGAAGATAATTTTTCCTTTCCCCTCGGTGACTCTTTCGCCACTCCAACACCCCAACACACTATCAACTTAAACAACTAATTGACTTTGTCTTATAAACTACACTTATTAAGATATTCTATTTTTTAATAACTATGAACTATCTATCTATCGATTACGGCACCCAACACATAGGCATCGCCATCGCCACCACCCCCTTAGCTGAGCCTTTAAAAACTATCCCCGCCAAAGATGCTATTGAAACCATCATAAAACTCACAACTCAACACAAAATTGACCACATTGTCATCGGCCTCTCAGAAAACCAAATGGCCCAAACCACTACAGATTTTGCCCATCAGCTCTCTGCTCAAACTCAACTTCCCATCCACCTCCACGACGAAACACTAACTTCTCAAACAGCTTCTCAAAAGCTCTCCCATGCCAAGAAAAAAACCAAAAGAGGCCCCGATCACCATTTTGCCGCCGCCCTCATCCTCCAAGATTATTTAGATAATCTATAATCAAAACTCTAAACAAGATTTATCTTTCCTTTATGTCCAGACAACAATCAACCAAAACAAACCTAGTCATCAAAACCATCCTTGCACTAACCGTTCTCATCATCTTAAGCATCTTCTCCATCACTTTCTTTTTTATCTACATCACCCAGCCTATTGACTCCCAATCAGACCAAACCTATTCATTTACCATCAAACCAGGAGAAGGCTCAACCACAATCGCAAATCGCCTCTATCAGCAAAAACTAATCAAACACCCTCTCGCTTTCAAACTTACCCTTATCCAGCTCAACTTAGCCAAAGACATCCAAGCCGGCAACTTCAATCTCTCCCCCAGCCAATCCACCCCCCAAATTGCCCGCTCTCTCACCAAAGCTTTCGACGATCAAGTCCAAGTCACCCTTTTAGAAGGGTGGCGTCGCGAAGAAATTGCTACTGAGCTTACCAACACCCTCACACCACAAGGCGTCGAGTTTGACCCTCAACTGTTCTTATCTCTTACCAGTCAAGATGAGGGTTATCTATTCCCCGATACCTACTTTTTCTCCAAAACAGCTACTACCGAAGACATTGTTGCCAAACTAAAAAACACTTTTACTCAAAAAACAACCCTTCTTCAATCTCAGACCAACAATTCAGGTAGAAGCCTCCAAGACATCATCATCATGGCCTCCATAGTCGAAAGAGAAGCCCGAGGCTCAGCCCGACCCATCGTCGCTGGCATTCTTTGGAAACGTCTCGACAATGACTGGCCTCTCCAAGCCGATGCCACTCTCCAATACATCAAAGGTACTTCTCGTGACTGGTGGCCTGAACCTTTAGGCGTTGACAAAGAACTCTCCTCTCCCTACAACACCTACCAAAACCAAGGGTTACCACCCGCTCCAATTACCAACCCATCTCTCTCATCTATAGAAGCTTCCATCTCACCCCAGCAATCAGACTATTGGTACTACATCTCAGATTTAGAGGGCAACATGCACTATTCTCAGGATTACGACCAACATCTCCGAAACATAGACACATATCTCAGATAGTTAGTCGAAATGGTATAATTGCACATTGTAATTTTTAGAAAAACTCGTGCCATGGAATATCAGCCCTCACCACACCAACAAGATTTTGGAAATATCGATCAAATTGAACAACTTTTCGATAGCCTTCACCCCCAAAGCCAACTGTTCCTTATGGACTTGTTAGCCCAAAAGTATTTAGATGACCTCGACGATAACTCTTCTGAACTAAACCAAGCCATTGAACAGCTGTCTGAAAAAATCATCAGACAATCAAGAGGAAAATCTAAAGCCAAAGCCATAGAAGAAGATCGTCTTCCCAAATACGTAATACTACTAAATTTGTTTAAAGATCAAGGACAAGAAGGTGTGCCATACGAACAAATTGTAGAACTACATAGCGATATACAAGATCCAGCAAGAGGAGCCACAACGGCAGTTGTCAAACTTAGCAAAAAACTAGAAGCCTATGGCTTTAAATCAAAAGATCACCAAACTACTTTATAGTACCCACCGATCCACAGCCACAGGAAGAGTAGATTAACTAAAGCCTCAAAACCTGTTGACATTCCCCAAAATTCCTGATATATTACCACAAGTCTAATAGCCTCAAGGCGTACATAGTACGCTCAATTTTTTGTTATACAAGGCTAAAAACCTCTCAACCTTCCATCATTTAAAAGCCCGGGCAATAGCATTGCCCATTTTTGTCGAAAAAGTAATCTTCTGGAGTACTCTATGCCAAAGTCTAAGCGTCTATACTGGGGAAAAACAAACATTAACCTCCCCGAACTTGATTTGATAGCTGTCCAAAAACAATCTTATCAATGGTTTTTAGACGAAGGCATAAAACAGACACTCGAAGAAGTTGGTTCCATTGAAGACTTTACTGGCAAAAACTGGCGACTAGAATTTGGTGATTACTCCTTCCTTCCTCCCAAAATGACCCCCAACGAGGCCAAAGAAAAAGGCCTCACCTACGACATGCCTCTCAAAGTCAAAGCTACTTTGACCAACAAACAAACTTCAGAATCCACCACTCAAGAAATCTTTCTCGGTGATATCCCCAAAATGACCCCAACTGGTACCTTTATTATTAATGGTATCGAACGCGCAGTCGTCAACCAACTCGTCCGCTCTCCGGGCGTTTTTTATTCCTCTGAAGTAGACGAATCCACAGGAAAAATGCTCTACAAAGCCGAACTTCGTCCCATGCGTGGCTCTTGGCTCGAAATCATGGTTGCTAGAAACAACATTGTCTACATCAAAATCGACCGCCACCGAAAAATCCCTGCCACTGTTCTCCTTCGTGCCATTGGCAACAGCTCCAACGAAGAAATTAACCAACTCTTCGAAGACACTCAGGACGAACACTCCCTCATCGAATCAACTCTAGCTAAAGACTCCACCACCAACAGAGAAGAAGCTTTAATTGAAATCTATCAAAGAATGAGACCAGGTGAGCCAGCTGTTTTAGATAATGCCGCCGACCTTCTTCAACAAATGTTCTTTGACCCCAGACGATACGATCTTGGCGACGTTGGCCGATACAAACTCAACCGCAGATTAAAACTCTCAGAAGAACACCGAACCGAAAAAACAGTCCTCACCAACGAAGACATTGTTGCTACTTTAAAAGTCCTTATCCAGCTCCAAAACGGCAAGGGTAAAGTCGATGACATCGACCACCTAAGCAACCGTAGAGTTCGCTGTGTTGGCGAACTTGTTGCTATTTCAGCCTTCCGTGTCGGACTTCTCAGACTAGAAAGATCCATTCGTGAAAAAATGTCCCTCACCAAAACCGACGAGGCCATTACTCCCAGCACCTTAATCAACGCTAGACCAATCATTGCTACTATTAGCGAATTTTTCAGAAGAAACCGTCTATCAACTATCCTAGATCAAACAAACCCTCTATCCGAAATCGACAACCTACGACGTCTTTCCGTCATGGGTACTGGCGGTGTTACCAGAGAAAGAGCTTCCTTTAGCATGCGTGACATCAATGCTTCTCAATATTCACGTATTTGTCCTGTCAGATCACCTGAAGGACCAAACATCGGACTTGTCACATATCTCGCCCTTTACACTAGAGTCAACAAATATGGGTTCCTCGAAGCTCCTTATCGAAAAGTCGTTCAAGAGAAAAAAGGTAACTCAACTCGCATGAAAGTAACCAATGAAATTGTTTACATTCAAGCTGATGAAGAGCCAGATCTATACGTCACCCACGCCGAAGTCGAAATCGACAAAGACGGCTACATCACTCAAGAATGGGTTCCAGTCAGATACCAGGGTGAATTTTTAGAAGCACCAGTTGAGCAAGTTGAGTACATCGACATGGTCTCACGCCAAGTTGTTGGTACTTCTGCTTCCCTGATCCCTTTCATATCTCACGACGAAGCCAACCGTGCTCTTATGGGCACTCACATGCAATGTCAAGCCGTTCCTCTCATCAAACCCTCCTCTCCTATTGTCGGCACCGGTATGGAAGGAGTCGTTATCAAAGCCATGGAAAGAGCTATCTACGCTAGGCATTCAGGCGAAGTTGTCTACGCAGACGCCAACAAAGTCCAAATCAAAATCGACAAAAAACAAACTATTAGAGATAAAGAATCTGACCAGCGTGAATTTATAGAGCTAGAGAAAGACATCGAAACCTACCACCTCCAAAAATTCACTCGATCAGCCAACAGTACTTGCTACTCCCAAAGAACAGTTGTCAAAGTAGGCGACAAAGTCAAAGCAGGTGAACTCATCATTGATGGTCCAGCTTCAGACAATGGCGAACTCGCTCTTGGTCAAAACTTAAACATTGCTTACTGTTCTCTAGACGGCCTTGGTTACGAAGACGCCATCGTCGTTTCAGACCGTGTCGTCCACGAAGACCTTCTCACATCAATCCACATCAACGAACACGAAGCTTATGTCATGGACACCAAACTAGGACCTGAAGAACTAACCAGAGATATCCCCAACGTCGGTGAAGCAGATCTTGCCAACCTAGCAGAAGACGGCATCGTCGCCATCGGTAGCGAAGTCACTTCAAACGACATCCTCGTTGGTAAGATTGCTCCCAAAGGTGAAACCGAACTTACCCCAGAAGAAAGGCTTCTAAGAGCCATCTTTGGTGAAAAAGCCCGAGAGGTCAGAGACACTTCACTTAGAATGCCTTACGGCCAATCAGGCACTGTCATCGACGTCCAAGTTCTTGACCGTGACAACGGTGACGAGCTTGATCCAGGTGTTCTCAAAAAAGTAGTCGTTAGAGTTGCCGAAATCAGAAAAGTCACCGTCGGTGACAAACTTGCTGGACGCCACGGAAACAAAGGTGTTATCAGCAAAATTGTTCCAACAGCCGACATGCCTTACCTTGAAGACGGCACCCCGGTTGACATCATCATCTCCCCTCTTTCAGTCCTAGCCCGTATGAACCTAGGCCAGCTCCTAGAGGCACATCTTGGTTGGGCTGCACAAAAACTAGGTTACAAAGTTGCTCTACCAGTTTTTGAAGAAGTCAACGAAACCATTATCCAACAAGAACTCGAAAAAGCAGGTCTGCCTGTTTCAGGGAAAACCACTCTCTACGATGGCCGCACCGGTGAACCTTTTGGTGAACAAACCGTTGTTGGTGTTGGATACATCTTAAAACTTATCCACATGGTCGAAGACAAAATTCACGCCCGCTCTACTGGACCTTACTCTCTCGTCACACAACAACCTCTTGGTGGTAAAGCTCAGATGGGTGGACAAAGACTTGGTGAAATGGAAGTCTGGGTACTCGAAGCACACAAAGCCGCTCACACTCTTCAAGAAATGCTTACTATCAAATCAGACGACGTCGTTGGAAGAGCCAAAGCCTTTGAAGCCATCGTCAAAGACACTCCAATCCCAGCCTCAAACATTCCAGAGTCATTTAAAGTCTTGGTCAAAGAGCTAAACAGTTTGTGTCTAGACGTCATCCCTACCAACATCATCGAAGAGCAACCTCAAGTTGAGATGGCTGAAGATACATCGGCAGCTGCTTCAGATGACAACTCAAACGATTCTTCTAGCTCAGATGACCAAACCGATGACTCCTCAGACAGTCAAGACGATACCGAAGATCAATCTGAAGAAAACAATTCAGACGAATCAGATCAACCTCAAGAGGTTGATCCTGATCAATCTGAAACTCAAGCCACAGCTTAAACATTACTCATTATTTCTTACTCATTACTCATTCACTATGCGAAACATAATCGATTTTACAAGTCTAAAAATTCAGCTAGCTTCTTCAGAAGTAATCAAATCATGGTCTCATGGTGAAGTTACCAAACCCGAGACTATCAACTACCGCACTCTTAAACCAGAGAAGAATGGTCTTTTTTGTGAAAGAATTTTTGGTCCTGTAAAAGACTGGGAATGTTACTGTGGAAAGTACAAAAGAATTCGCTACCGAGGCATCATCTGTGACAAATGTGGTGTAGAAGTCACTCAATCTCGCGTTCGTCGCGAAAGAATGGGACACATCAACTTAGCTTGTGAAGTTGCCCACGTCTGGTTTTTCAAAGGTTCTCCTTCCAAATTATCTCTACTCCTAAACATTTCTCCTAGAAATCTAGCCAACGTAATCTACTTTGCTCAGTACGTCGTTCTCGAAGTAGACGAAGACAAAAGAGAACAGGTTTTCGAAAAACTAGACATCTCACTCGAAGAAAAAATCGAACAACTCAAACAACAAGCCAAAGACAACATCGAAACCACCAAAGAACAAGGCAAACAAGCTATTAAAGATGTTAAAGCCAAAATTAAAGCCAAAGATCAACAACTTTTTGCTGTTGAAGAGCAAAAAGTCAAAACCAAGCAAGCTATCATGTCTATCAAAGATAACCTTGCTTCAGAAATAGACAACGCCCAAGCAGTATTCAAAACCGTTTCTGACATGGTCAAAAAGATCAAGAAAAAATCCCTCCTTACCGAAGATGAATATCTAAAAATTGCCGAATACGAAGCCATCGATTTCATTCGAGTTGGTATGGGTGCCGAAGCTATCCTTGAACTCATTCAAGATCTCGATCTAGACCAAGAAATTGCCGACTTAAGAGAAGAATCCAGAAACACCACCGGCCAAAAACGCATCAAAGCCACCAAACGACTAAGAGTCTGTGAAGGTTTCAAAAAAGCCGGCATCAATCCCGTCTGGATGATTATGAAAAACCTTCCAGTTATTCCACCAGACCTTCGCCCTATGGTTCAGCTTTCAGGTGGACGTTTTGCCACATCAGATTTAAACGACCTCTACCGAAGAGTTATCAACCGTAACAACCGTCTCAAACACCTTATCGATCTCGGCGCTCCAGAAATCATCCTTAGAAACGAAAAACGCATGCTCCAAGAAGCCGTCGACTCTCTGATTGATTCTTCACAATCCAGAACTACTAGAAGAGTTTCCAACCGAAAACAGCTCCGCTCCCTCTCCGACATGCTTCGTGGAAAACAAGGCCGTTTCCGACAAAACCTTCTAGGTAAACGTGTCGACTACTCTGGTCGCTCAGTTATTGTCGTTGGTCCAGAGCTAAAACTTAATCAATGTGGTATTCCAAAAGACATGGCTCTTGAGCTTTTCAAACCTTACGTTTTAAGAGAGCTTATCAAACACGGCATTGCTCCCAACGTCAAATCAGCCAAGCACGCTATTGAAAGAAGAACACCAGAGGTTTTTGACATCTTAGAAGACATCATTACCGACCACCCAGTTTTGCTAAACCGTGCTCCAACCCTTCACAAACTAGGAATTCAAGCTTTTTATCCAATTCTAGTCGAAGGTAGTGCTATTAGAATTCACCCCTGTGTCTGTTCTGGTTACAACGCTGACTTTGATGGTGACCAAATGGCCGTCCACGTCCCTCTCTCACAAAAAGCCATTGAAGAAGCCAAAGAACTAATGATGCCAAACACCAACCTTCTAAAACCAGCCGACAGCTCTCCAATCACTATTCCAAACAAAGATATGGCTTTAGGTAGTTACTACTTCACTTCCATTGACTCAAAACTAGATCCTTACCCAAACGTTTTCGCCAGCAATGAAGATCTCTTCTATGCTCACCAAGCAGGTCTGATCAAAACCAGACAAGAAGTTCAAGTCTACCTACAAAAACCAGGGGAAGACAGTCTTTCTCTCGTCACAACCACTCTTGGTAGAATCCGCTTCAACGAACTCCTTCCCAGCTCTCTTGGATTTATCAACGAGCCCATCAACTCCGCCTTTATCAAAAAACTAATTAAAACCGCAATTACCAAATGCACTCAAGAAGAAACCACCAAATTAATCGATGATCTCAAAAATTTTGGTTTCCAAGGTGCTACTGTCTCTGGTCTTTCAGTCGCTGTTTCTGACTGTGTCATGATTGATAACAAAAAACAACTCATTGAATCTGCTAACAAAAAAGCAGAAGAGATCGAAGAAAATTATCGTCAAGGACTCATTACAGTAGAAGAGAAAAGGCGCCTTAGCAACGAAAACTGGATCGAAACTACCGATCAAATTGCCGAAAAAACTTGGGACAACTTCTCTGAAACCAACGCAGTCAAAGTTATCATCCAATCAGGTGGTACTCGCGCTTCCAAAGACCAGGTCAAACAGCTCGCTGCCATGCGTGGTCTAGTTGTTGACCCTCTTGGAAAAATTGTTGAACTACCCACAAAAAGTAACTTTAGAGAAGGTCTTTCCATCTTTGAATACGTCACTTCATCTCGTGGTTCCAGAAAAGGTCTAACCGACTCAGCTCTTAAAACTGCCGATGCTGGATATTTAACTCGTCGTCTAGTCGATGTTGCCCACGATGCTATCATTCGCCAAGACGACTGTGGCACTGAAGATTTCATCACCCTAACCGCCGCTGGTCCTAGAGAAAAAGTTTTTGCCAACAGAATTGTCGGCCGCTATGCCTCAGAAGACATCACAGCAGCTTCATCCAAAAAAGTCTTAGTTAAAAAAGGTGATCTCATAGAAGAAGACTTAGCTGAAGAAATCGTCAAAGCTGGCGTTCAACAAGTCAACGTTTACTCACCCCTCACTTGTGCCTCCAGACACGGTCTTTGTGGCAAATGTTACGGTCTCGATTTCTCTACCAAAAAAGCAGTTGAAATTGGAACCCCAGTTGGTGTTATCGCCGCTCAAAGTATTGGTGAACCCGGTACTCAGCTCACCATGCGTGTCAAACACGCTGGAGGTATCGTTGGGCTAGACGTTACTCAAGGATTACCTCGTGTCGAAGAACTAGTCGAAGCTAGAAATCCTAAATTTGCTGCACCAATCAGCGAAATTGCCGGCAAGGTCAAAATCAACGAGACTGAAAACGGTTACGAAGTCACCGTTAAAACCACCTCAAAACCTGTAGAAGAAAAAACCTATGTTATTCCTCTCACCAATATTCTTAAAGTTTCAGATGGCGACCTCATCGACGTTGGAACCAGACTCAGTTCTGGACCTCTCGAAATCAAAAAGGTCCTCGAGGTTCGCGGTCTAAGAGCTACCCAAGAATACCTTCTCGACTCTATTCAAGAAGTCTACGAGTCCCAAGGTATTCCAATTAGCGATCGCCATTTTGAAGTCATCATTAGAAAAATGAGCGACAAAGTCAAAATCGAAACTACAGGCGATACTAGCTTCCTCCCAGGTGAAGTCGTCGACAGAACCAGATTTGAAGAAGAAAATAGCCAAGTTATTGCCGAAGGTGGAGAACCATCTACTGCTCAGGTCATTATCTTGGGTATCACCAACAGTAGCTTGTACACCGCATCATGGTTATCTGCCGCTTCTTTCCAACACACCACCAGCATCTTAACTAGTGCTGCAGCTGAAGGAAAAGAAGATGGGCTACTAGGTCTCAAAGAAAATGTTATTATCGGCCGCCTCATCCCATCCAACCCAGAGAGAGCCCAAATAACAGCCTAACCAACTACTTCGACAACACCTCTGGAACACCTAAAAAGTTCATGGTACAATACCATCCAATGTTGATCAATAAAACATAACAATCTAGTCAACATCATGGAAGACCAAAAATCTCAGCGGTCATCCGCTGTTTTTTTTGACCAAAAAGCCGAGTTTATATAGTCTCAGTAAAAATCAAAATACTATATACCATATACAAAATACTAGATACAAAAAAATGCCAACAATCAACCAACTCATCAGAAAAGGTAGAAAATCCAAACCTAAAAAAGTCAAAGCTGCCGCCCTTAGAAAACTCTACAACAGTCAAACTCGTCGTACTTCATCTAGTATCAGCCCTCAAAAAAGAGGTGTCTGTGTTCTTGTAAAAACAATGACACCCAAAAAACCAAACTCGGCTCTTCGTAAAGTTGCTCGTGTCAGACTCTCTAACAGACAAGAAGTCACAGCCTACATCCAAGGTGAAGGCCACAACTTAGCTGAACACTCTATCGTCTTAGTTCGTGGTGGACGTGTCAAAGACCTTCCCGGTGTTAAATACCACGTCGTCCGTGGCAAATATGACTGTGCTGGCGTTCAAGGCAGAAAAACCAGCCGAAGCAAATACGGCACTGCCAAAGAGGGTAGTAAAAAAGATTCATCCACACCAACAGGCGACACTGCCTCAGCTAACTAAAATACTATAAACCATATAATAAATACTACATACTAATACCATGTCTCGTTCAAAAACAATCAGAAAAGAACCAGTTCAACCAGACCCAAAACACAAAAACAGAACTATCACCAAACTCATCAATCGCGTTATGAAATCTGGTAAAAAGACCGTCGCTGAGACTCAAGTTTATAACGCCTTGGAGATAGTCGCTCAAAAAACTGGCAAAGATCCTCTAGAAATTTTAGAAATTGCTATCAAAAACATCTCTCCTCAAATGGAAGTCAGATCTCGTCGTGTCGGTGGTGCTGCTTATCAGGTGCCAGTACCTGTCAAACCCCACAGAGCCAATTCCTTAACAATCCGTTGGCTAGTCAACGAAGCCAATAAACGCTCTAACAAAGAATTCCACACTTTTTCAGACAAACTAGCCGCTGAACTCATCGATGCTACTCAGGGTCTCGGCGGAGCAGTCCAAAAGAAGATCAACTCACACAAAATGGCCGAAGCCAACAAAGCCTTTGCCCATTTCAGATGGTAATAATTACAAAACAAGATTCGATTCACCTCGGATCTTATTTTTTGATCAAATTCTTGATTCTTAAATCATAAATCTTAAATCAAACATAAAAAATGGCACAACAAACTACCAAAGACAGAAACGTCCCACTAGATAAAATCAGAAACATTGGCATTATTGCTCATATTGACGCTGGTAAAACCACCACTACCGAACGCGTCCTCTACTACACTGGAAAAACCTACAAAATCGGTGAAGTCCACGAAGGTGAAACCCAAATGGACTGGATGGATCAAGAAAGAGAACGCGGCATTACCATTGTCTCTGCGGCAACTACAGCTTTTTGGACTCCTGCTCTCGATACCGCAATGCCTCACGAGCAATTTCGCTTTAACATCATCGACACTCCCGGTCACATTGATTTCACCGCCGAAGTCGAACGCTCTCTTCGTGTTCTAGACGGTGGTATTACTGTTCTAGATGCTGAGGAAGGTGTCCAATCCCAATCCGAAACTGTCTGGCGCCAAGCCGACAAATACCACGTTCCTCGTATCTGTTTTGTCAACAAAATGGATAAACTCGGAGCCGACTTCTTCGCTACAGTCGACGATGTTAGAGACAAACTCGGAGCCAAACCTGCAATTATCGCCCTCCCAATAGGTGCCGAAAACACTTTCAAAGGTTGTGTTCTCCTTTTAGACGAACAAACAATCACCTGGGAAGGTGATGAAACAGGAGCTTCTTACAACGTTTCAGATGAAATTCCCCAAGATATGGCTGACCAAGTCAAAGAATATCGCCAAAAACTCATCGAACAAATCGCCGAAACAGACGACGAACTTCTAGAAAAGTACCTTGGTGGCGAAGATATTTCCAAAAACGAACTTAAAGCCGGTCTTAGAAAAGCCACTATCAGCAACCAACTAGTTCCTATCTTGTGTGGCTCTTCTCTTAAAAACAAGGGCGTCCAAGTTCTACTTGATGCCGTAGTCGAATACCTCCCCTCTCCTCAAGATATCAAAGAAATGAAAGGTATTAACCCCAAAACTGAAGCCGAAGAAACTAGACAGTTAACTCCCGAAGAACAATTTTCAGGTTTAGCTTTCAAAATTCAAACCGACCCTCACGTTGGAAAAATCACCTACGTTCGTGTTTATTCAGGAAAAATCGAATCTGGTTCCTACATTCATAACGCCACCAAAAAAGAGAAAGAAAGAGTTGGTCGTCTTCTCCTTATGCACGCCAACACCAGAGAAGAAATTTCCGAAGCCTATGCTGGTGAAATTGTAGCCGTTGTTGGTCTCAAAAACACTACCACTGGTGACACTCTCTGCCACGAAGACCACCCAATTATCTACGAAGGCATCAGTTTCGCCGAACCAGTCATCTCTTTGGCCATCGAACCAAAAACCAAATCTGACCAAGAGAAAATGGGTCTTGCTCTCAACAAGCTATCCGAAGAAGACCCAACTTTCCAAATCAAAGTCAACCACGACACCGGACAAACTTTAATTGCAGGTGTTGGTGAACTCCAGCTAGAAGTCCTTGTCGACAGAATGAAACGAGAATTCAAAGTCGAGGCCAACATTGGTGAGCCCCAAGTTGCTTACAGAGAAACTATCCAAAAACTCGCCGAAGGAGAAGGTAAATACATCAGACAATCTGGAGGTAGAGGACAATATGGTCACTGTCTCTTAAGAGTCGAACCAAAAACTAGAGGTGAAGGTTTTGAATTTGCCAACGAAATCAAAGGTGGTGCTATCCCTTCTGAATTTATTCCCGCCATCGAAAAAGGCGTCAAAGAAGCCATGGAAAATGGTGTAATGGCTGGCTACAACATGGTCGATATCAAAGTCACAGTCTACGACGGTACCTACCATGACGTCGACTCATCCGAAATTGCTTTCAAAATCGCCGGTTCAACTGCTTTCCAAGAAGCCGTTAAAAAAGCAAGTCTTGTTCTCCTCGAGCCCATGATGAAAATCGAAGTCACTACACCTGAAGAATTTATGGGAGACATCATTGGCGATCTATCATCCAAACGCGCTCAAATCAAAGAATCTGTCACTCGAGGCAAGGCACGTATCATCCATGCTCTGGTTCCCTTGGCAGAACTAGGCAAGTATGCTACAATACTGCGAAGCATGACCCAGGGTCGAGCTGCTTATTATATGGAGCCCAGTCACTACGAAGAAGTTCCTACCAATATAGCCGAAACTATCATCGCTCGCAACTCTAAATCTGGT
This sequence comes from uncultured bacterium, assembly GCA_965369335.1. GTDB lineage: Bacteria > Patescibacteriota > Microgenomatia > UBA1400 > CAYNFZ01 > CBDUQH01. Next base: position 4,870 of record CBDUQH010000006.1, on the reverse strand, counting down.
GAATAATCAAAATTAATTATTAATACTAAACTAGACTTTATTAAAGGCTATTAAAAATAACAAGGAGTACTATGTCCGACAGTAAGAAATTCCAAAGAAACAAGCCACACATTAACATTGGTACTATTGGTCACGTTGACCATGGTAAAACCACTTTAACCGCTGCAATCACTACCATCTTGGCTAAAAAAGGTTTTGCTCAAGCTAAATCATATGCTGAAATTGACTCAGCTCCAGAAGAAAAAGAACGCGGTGTTACTATTAACGTTTCACACCAAGAATACGAAACTGACACTCGCCATTACGCTCACATTGATGCTCCTGGACACGCTGACTACATCAAGAACATGATTACCGGTGCCGCTCAAATGGACGGTGCTATTCTTGTCGTCGCCGCTACCGATGGACCTATGCCCCAAACCAGAGAACACATTCTCTTGGCCGGACAAGTTGGTGTTCCTAAAATCGTCGTCGCCCTCAACAAATGTGATGCTGTCGATGATCCTGAGCTTCTTGACCTTGTTGAGCTCGAAATCAGAGAACTTCTTACCAAGTACGAATACCCTGGAGACGAAGTTCCTATTGTTAGAGTATCTGCTCTCAAAGCTCTTGAAGACGACGCAGAAGCCGAAAAAGGCATTCTCGAACTCATGTCCAAAGTCGACGAATACATCCCTGTCCCCGAAAGAGACGCCGACAAGCCATTCCTTATGCCTGTCGAAGATGTTTTCTCAATCAAAGGTCGTGGTACAGTCGCTACCGGTAGAATCGAAAGAGGTACCGTTAACACTGGTGAAGAAATCGAAATTGTCGGTATCAAACAATCTCACAAAAGCACAGTCACTGGTGTTGAGATGTTTAGAAAAACACTTGACCAAGGTCAAGCTGGTGACAATGTCGGTATCCTTCTAAGAGGTGTTGAAAAAGACGACATCGAAAGAGGTCAAGTTCTTGCCAAGCCAGGCAGCACAACTCCTCACACCGAATTCGAAGCTGAAGTTTACATCCTAACCAAAGAAGAAGGCGGACGTCACACTCCATTCTTCTCAGGGTACAGACCTCAGTTTTACATCAGAACTACAGACGTCACTGGCGAAATCAAACTCCCAGATGGTGTTGAAATGGTCATGCCTGGTGACAGTGCCAAAATGACCGCTAAACTCATCGTCCCAATCGCCATGGAAGAAGGTCTCCGCTTCGCTATCCGTGAAGGTGGTAGAACCGTCGGCGCTGGAGTTATTACCAAGATTTTAAAATAAACAAATAACAATTTAAGACATAATCCCGGGTGAAAATCCCGGGATTAGAGTCTTAAGCTAAACAAAATATTATTATGGCCGCTGGTAGAATACGTGTCAGACTAAAAAGCTTTGATCATAGAGTCATTGACGAAGCAGCAAAAAAGATCCTAGAAACCGCTCTAGGAACAGGTGCTAAAGTTGCAGGTCCAATTCCTCTTCCCACCCACCGAAAAAAACTTGCTATCGTTACCTCTCCTCACACAGACAAAGACTCTCAAGAGCACTATCAAATTTTGACACACAAAAGACTAATCGACATCAAAGAACCAACCGGCAAAACCATTGATGCGCTCATGCATCTCGAGCTGCCCGCTGGAGTAGGTATCGAAATCAAAATGTGATACCAGAGCTAAAAAGCTCTTAATTAACAAGCCAAGGGTCAGCAAGACAACTAAAAAACAAACTGTTGATGCTAAATCAAACCCTAACAAAACAATAGATAAAAAAACATAGAAGCGATCAAGCGGTCGGTTTGACCGTTTTTTTATTACCAAAAAAATTCAAATGACACAAACAATATTTGCTACCAAAAAGAACATGACTCAAACCTGGACAAAGTCTGGGAAAAGAATTCCTGTCACAGTAGTAAACCCCTTAACCGCCACCGTTACCCAGATCAAAACTAAACAAAAAGACGGTTATTCAGCTATCCAGGTAGCTATTGGCGAAAAAAAATCTAAACTCATCAACAAACCAACCAAAGCACACCTTAAAAAATCCAACAAAGACCTTAACCCTCGCTACCTAAGAGAAATCAGGTTTGAATCTGACGAACAAATTCAAGATTTTCAACTAGGACAAGAAATCAACCCTTTTGAAACTCTAAACTCTGGTGACAAAATCAAAGTTACAGGTATTTCAAAAGGTAAAGGTTTCGCCGGTGTCATGAAACGCCATAATTTCAAAGGAGGCCCTAGAACTCATGGTCAATCAGACCGAGAAAGAGCTCCAGGATCCATCGGACAAGGTACCGACCCAGGTAGAGTCTGGAAAGGTAAAAAAATGGCTGGTCGCATGGGTACTGATACCAAAACTATTCGAAACCTAATGGTAGTCAATCTAGACACCCAAAACCAAGAAATATGGCTCAAAGGCTCTATCTCTGGACACTTTGGTAGCCTGATCACCATCAACAAAACTGGTGAATCAAATTTCGAGGGACTAAACCTACCAGCTGACGAAACCTCAGAAGAAATCAGTCAAGACCAACCCAAGCAAACAGATTCAAACCAAAAACCAGACCAAGAGGAAGCATCTTCAGAAGCCCAAACACAAGCACAACCAGATCAAGCTCAAGATCAACAACCACAAGAAAACAAATCAGAAAAATAAATCTACAATCTAAATCAAATGAAACTAAACACATACAACACTACTGGCAAAAAACTTGCTCCTGTCGAAGCATCCGACCAGCTCTTCGCTGGCAAGATCAACTCAACAGTTTTAGCTCGTTACATTCGCGTTTTTCTTTCCCGACAAAGACAGTCATCAGGGAAAACAAAAACTAGAGCTCAAGTTCTCCTCACTGGTGCCAAAGTCTGGAGACAAAAAGGTACCGGTAGAGCCCGACACGGTTCAAGAAGAGCCCCTATTTTTGTCGGTGGTGGAAAAGCCCACGGACCAAGAGGCGATCAAAACTACAAACTCAGCTTATCAAAAACACAAAAAAGACAAGCTCTCATTTCAGCATTAACCACCAAATCAACAGACGCCCTTATCATCACAGACATCGATAAACAAGCCAAAACCAAAGACATCCAACAAGCGCTAAACAAAGTTCTCAACTGGGACGGATCTAAATCAGCTACTATAGTTCTTTCAGACAACCAATCTCCAGTCATCAAAGCCAGCAATAACTTATCTAACTGCAATACAACTCAAGCTGCTCGCATAAACCCTTACGAAATCATCAACTCTGACAATTTAATTTTTACTAAAGAAAGCCTTCAAAAACTTTCCGATACTTTCTTAAAAACTGACAAATCATCAGAAGAAACTACCAAGGCAACCGCTAAACCTAAAACTGCCACAAAAAAAGAATCCAAATCAACTAAAAAATAAACCAATATTCTAATTCATGAACTTAGCACAAATTATCAAAAAACCAGTTCTAACCGAAAAAAGCCTTACCGACGCTAGTCATAGCATTTTCACCTTCATTGTCGACCAAAATGCCAACAAAGACCAAATCGCTCAAGCAATTCAAGATATTTACAACGTCGAGGTTCTCAACGTTAGAACTACTACCGTAAAAGGTAAATCCTACCGGGTTGGTCGAACCAGAATCACTAGAAACAAGCCAACTCAGAAAAAAGCTAGAGTTCAATTAAAATCAGGTCAAAAAATTGATGTATTCGACATCGAATCACAAGAGTAAATATGCCAATCAAAACAGCTAAACCCACCAGTCCAGGTCGCCGACACTACTCCACACTCAAATCAGCTAGTGTCACCACCAAAAAAGCCAAACTCAAAAAAACTTTGGTCAAAGGAGTAGTCAAAAAACACTCAGGTAGAAACCACTCAGGTAAAATAACTACCAGACACAGAGGTGGGGGGAACAAACGTCGGTTCAGAATCATCGATTTCAAACGCAACAAAATCGATGTCCCAGGAGTAGTTAAATCAATCGAGTACGATCCAAACAGAACCAGCAGTATCGCTCGCGTTACCTACGCTGATGGTGACCAAAGATACATCCTAGCTCCAGTTGGACTCAAAGTCGGTCAAAAAATTATCGCTAGCCAAAAAGCCGAAATCAATCCAGGAAACGCCATCCCTCTCAAAAACATTCCTGTTGGGCGTCCCATCCACAATATCGAATTAAGACCTGGCAAAGGCGGTCAACTTATCAGATCAGCCGGTAGTTCTGCTTTAATCCAATCAAAAGAAGGCAAATTCGCAGCTGTCCAAATGCCTTCAAAGGAAATTAGACTCATTAACATCGAATGTTTTGCTACTATTGGTCAGGTTAGTAACCCAGACCACCAAAACGTAAGTCTTGGAAAAGCTGGTAGAAAAAGACACATGGGCTGGAGACCATCCGTTAGAGGAACCGCCCAACATCCAGGTGCCCATCCACACGGTGGTGGTGAAGGTCGATCAGGTGTCGGTCTTAAACATCCTAAAACACCATGGGGTAAACCAGCCATGGGCAAAAAGACTCGAAACAAGAAAAAATACTCAAATAAATATATAATTCGAGACCGTCGTCAAAAATAAATCAAATTAACTAATTAACCAATAAATAATTAACTCATAAACACATGTCACGCTCAGCCAAAAAAGGACCATACATTGACCCCAAACTTTTAAAAAAGGTCAATCTACAAAAAAGTTCCGGACAGAAGACTCCTATCAAAACTTGGGCTAGATCATCACAAATTCCACCAGAATTTGTCGGTCACACCTTCTTAGTCCACAACGGTAAAGACTTTAAAGAGGTCTTTGTCAACGAGACCATGGTTGGACACCGACTCGGAGAATTTTCTCCAACCAGAACCTTTAGAACCCACGGCAGCATGGTTAAACGTATTCTTAGTAAAACTTAAACATACTCTCATGAAAAT
>CBDUQH010000005.1:0-23927 GCA_965369335.1 uncultured bacterium | reverse complement strand
TTCCTAAACCCTATACTATCTGCCCAACATTCCCCCAAGCCCCCCACTCATCTCTTGCAGCTTTTTAGCTGCCAATTTCTGGCTCTCTTTTATTGCTTTATTTATAGTAGCAATTGCCTGTGGTGAACTCACCCCAGCAACACTAAACTCTTTAATCTGTTGATCTCCACTAATGACTACTCTGACATCACCCTCTTCAATCACAATTTCTTCGGCTTGCAACTGCTTCTGCATCTGCATAGCTTGATCTCTTAGTTTTTTCAAATCTCCAAGTTTACCTAACATAAATCCTCTACATTAATTACTAATAATTAGTAAACCATACTCAATCGGCCCAAGTCTACCACACGATGTTAGTCGAATAAAGAATCCTTACTCACCAAAAACTTCCTCAGCCACACTCATCAATTTTTCGTCTTCACTAGACACTTCAGCCGTCACATTATCATGCCTCTCCAAAGATTTTGGTACTCTAGCTTTTTTGTTCACACTAATATTAACCCCCACTTTACCTCCAAACACACCAGCCAAACTGTCCTCAATCAAACTCAAGTATCTATTTTGTTCCAACTGTTCTTTATGAAACTTATACCTCACACACAACTCGATCACATTTCCATCACACCCACTCAGCTCAACCCGACCCAATATTGTTGTCAATCCATGATTATGCTCTTGTAAAGCTGACAATACCTTACCCCATTTTTGTCTAACTTCCTCCATCACCAACACCACTTCACCCGATTCCTGACTACTCGCCTTTGAGACAACCTCAGCGGGTTTTTCCTTAATTTCTTCTGCATTAACCCTTTTCTTCAATTTTTTTTTACCCTCTTTTTCATCTAACTTTTGCTCGTCCCTTTCAGCTTTAGCGTTGGCCGTTTCCTTTGCGCTTTTGGGCTTTTCAGCTTCTCGTACTTTCTGTACCTCTTGTACCTCTCGTACATTTAGTACTTCCCGTACCTCCATGTCACCATACTTCAAACAATACTCCACCACAGCCATCTCCACAGCCAAATCCTCAATAGGCACATCACCAAACCTCAAAAATGCCTTGCTAAAAATCTCTATCAAGTCCACCAACTTGACATCAACTGTTCCATTCTCCACCACTCCCTTTTTCAACCTCACGCTAGCCAAGTCTATCAAACTCTCCATAAAGGGTTTTGCCCGCACCCCTCTCTCCATCAAGCCATCCAAGTACTCCAAACCACCTTTTGCATCTGCACTCAAAATCAAATTCAAAAACTCTTCCAATTCCACTCCACTACTTCCCCCTATTTCTTTGGCAACCCTCTCCAAAGTTATCTCGTCCCCACTCCCAAGCAATTGTTCCAAAACCTTGACTCCATCTCTAAAACTACCATCACTTTTGCGGGCAATCTCTTCCAACACACTCTTTTCAATCTCCACTCCCTCCCCTTTTAAAACTCTTTCAAAACTTCGCATCAACTCCTCACTAGTGGCCTTTTTATACCCCACTTTAGTGCACCTGGATATCACCGTTCCTGGTAACTTATGCTCTTCTGTAGTGCATAAACAAAACACTACGTGTTCAGGAGGCTCCTCCAATGTCTTTAACAAAGCATTAAACGCCTCAGTGGTTAACATATGGACTTCGTCAACAATATAAACCGAGTAGCTTCCACCAGAAGGCATCAAATTAATTCTATCTCTTAATACCCTAACGTCATCAATTCCTCGATTACTTGCAGCATCTATCTCAACCACCATTGAACTCGAACCCGCTTTGATAGACACACAGTTATCACACTTCCCACACGGCTCACTTAGCTTTTGTTTTTTTGAGTCCTTGGGCTTTTGTACTTCATTCTTCTCACAATTCAAAACCGCTGCCAAAATCCTTGCTGCACTCGTTTTTCCCGTTCCTTTTGGACCACTAAACAGATAAGCCTGCGCCACTTTTCCAGAGTCCAAAACCCGCCCAAAAAACTCCCGAACTAAAGCCTGATCCAACTCACTCACTTTACTTGGTCTATAAACTCTTGCCAATCCTATTGCCATACCCAACACCATACAAAATACTAATCAAAAACACAAGCAAAACTCAAAAACAACTAATATTCAATTTTAGAGCAATTAGAAGAATTAGAAATTAGACATTTCAATCGTGATGTATCCCCAACAAATGCAACATGCCATGAGCCACCAAATCGCAAACAGCTTCATCTAGCATCTGATTCTTCCGACTAGCAATCATCACCGCTTGCGGATGTGACACGATAATATCTCCCAACACCCATCCAGCCTCTTTAGCCTGAAAAAACCCATGATCCTCAATATTCTGACTCGGATCATCTGTTGGAAAACTCAACACATCTGTAGCATAATCTTTCTGTCTATAATCACGATTTATCCACCTCATTTTCCTATCACCCACAATCGTTACCGACACATACACGTCTTCACTCACACCCCGAGACTCCAACACTTCTTTAATGCGGCTTCGAATCATCCCCCGATTTACAGGGAATTTACTATCAGCAGAAATATCAACCTTAACACTCATGTTAGTATTTCTTTGCTAACCTTGCTTCTCTTCGTCTGTTTTTTTCAATTTCCTTTTTCTTTTCTTTTCGAATTTGAGAAGGTTTAATATGATACTTTTTCTTGTTAACCATTGTTAAAACTTGATCAACTAAGACTTGTTTTTTGAATCTGCGAATTACACTGTCATTGCTTTCATCTTTTTTAGATCTGATTATTGTTGCCACAAAAAAACACCTCCCCTCGTTAAAAGTCTTGTGGTTTATTCCAACCACCCAATAAATGTATATGTAAATGAAACACTATTTGTCCAGCTTTTTTACCCACATTAACATGCAATTGATACCCTTCCTTAATACCCAAATCCCGAGCAACTTTTTGAGCCACAATTGCTGCCTTTGCCATAAGTCCAGAGTTAGTTTCATCCAAATCGTTTATTGTCTCGATATGTTCTTTGGGAACTATCAAAACATGTTTTGGAGCCTTGGGGTGAATATCTTCAAACACCACAAACTCATCATCACTATACACTTGTTTTGAAGGCAAATCTCCCGATATCACCTTACAAAACACACACTCAGTATTCGTATTTATTTTAGTCATCAATATTTCTATATATTTCTAATTTTATCTATCTTTTTCCGTCACTTACTATAATCTCCAATACCTGATCCAACCCCAACTTACTCGGAACTTGATCAGGTTTCTTTCTCGACCCATTTAGCAACATAGTCTTTGCAGGATGCAAAAACCACGTGGCCTCTGGGTCACGAGCTATTATTTTCTCATAAATCTCTGTTAAATCAATCTTTTTCCCAGGAATAGCCTTTATTCTCACATTTCCAAAATCAGGATCTTTCCTAACTACCACCACATACCCTTCCCTTTGCGCAAACTTAATCACTTCGTCGTTGCTCGTCACTAGCCCAATCCCTCTTCCCCACTTAGACTCAAACTCCACTCCACTATTTAACTCATCCTCAGCAGAAATTCTACTTTTAAAAGCGTTGTAAATTGAATCTAGCATCTCAAACCCAAACTCCAAAACCTCTTCATCACTTTTGCCAATAGTTTTTAAGTGATGCAAAATCTCCACTACTCCAAATATATATCGATCACTGTTTGGTTGGGGCCAAAAAAATTCCCCAAAATGATCTATTTCAACTGCAAAGTTAACCATTCTCTCCAAAGCCCTATCTTCTTTTAGCTCTGGATGTACCCCAATCACATGATCCCTAACCAAACTAGCCGCACAAATGCTTTTATCACTCCCTTTGGCCTCTGTATGATGGTCAAACTCTCCCAAACCAGTATCCACATGAACAATCTCTTTTGCACTCAACTCTCTTTTTTCCATCTCCACTGGCGATATTCGATCTCCAGCTGACACAAAATAACACTCAGCATTGCCAAAGTGTTGCTCATCAAATCTCTTTAGAACCCACACTGACATCACTGCATCCAAATCTGGATTTGCGTGTGTAACAATTAAACTGACATTCAACCAATATCACCACTTTCTTTAACAAACTTTACTTATTTTACGAATCCATCAAACACCAATTTAGGCTGATACTCCAGAGTTAAACGGCACACAACCACCAAGATACTTCTTAGCGGTTTGTGTGTGCTCTCACCGGGATTCGATTACTGAATCGTAGTATAAAAATCTGCCTCATAATTAACAATCCCCAAAATACCCAAAGCCCTACGCACTAGTTCCACACCCACACCAAGTAACTCCAATCTCCGCAAAAACTTCAGCTATCAGATTTTGTTCATTCGAGCTTTTGAGCCTTTGTTCTTTTTGTACCTCTCATACTTATCGTACTTCTTGTACTTCTAGGCCTTTATGCTTTGCGCCTAAAAAATGAAGCAACCTTCCCCACCACCCAATCCACAAACATATACACGTATTTTTCTGGAAATCCGTATTGATCTTCTTCACCTCTAACCCAAGCCGTCAACACTACCCATTTTTTATATTCATTCAAACTCGCCACCAAGTGCACCCGTCTACCATTTATTGATCGAATAAACTTGACTGTATCTGGTTTCTTACCTGGAAATGTCTTCTCAGGCTTTCTCATCACACTCAAAGCATCAGCCTGGTAAATCCGCCTCAAACTCAACCGCTCAATCGCATGATTAGTCCAAATCACCCCACCATACTCTCTTTGGAAATTATTTACGGCCATATTCCATAACTATACTAGCTTTAGCTAATTGATCAAGAACTTAAAGATTAGAACAACCTCTTCATCAACTCCTCCACTTCTATCAACTCACTATCTTTATCACTTCGCCTCTTCCACTCGACTTTACCTGCTTGCCCTGAAGAATCCTGAAGGGTTCGAGCAGAAACCACCAAACGGATTGGCATTCCCAACAAATCAGCATCCGAAAACTTAACCCCAGCCGATTCATCCCGATCATCCCAAAGCACCTCTACTCCGGCTTCATTTAACTTCTTATAAAGCTCCTCAGCCATCGCCTCTCCACCTTTTAATGACACCAAATGGACATGATAAGGCGCAATCAACTCAGGCCAAACAATCCCCCTGTCATCATGATACTTCTCCACAATCGTGGCCAACGTCCTTCCCAAACCAATTCCGTAACACCCCATGTAGTAAGGCTTGCTCTTGCCGTCACTATCCACAAACTCTGCCTTTTTCATCAAATTTGAGTAGTGATACCCCAACTGAAAAATATTCCCCACCTCTATTCCCCGCTTTTCATTTAATTTCTGACCCTGATACACAAACCCATCCTGTGCCATTGATATATCACCTTCAACTTCGTGTTTAAAGTCTCTACCATAATTTACGAACCTCGAATCTGTTTTCTCCTCTTTTTGCCCACCTATAAAGTTATTTACAAACTTAAGCGACTCATCAGCAACATAAATCACTTTAGCTTTCCTTTTAGACTTTTTCCCTTTAGCATCAACTTCTTCAACCATCCTCTCTTCCACAAACTCATGTCCCCAGCTATGTACATAACCTGTCTTAGTTCCAATCGCCTTTAAATCCTCATCGGTGGCATCTTCCAACTGTCCCACCATCCCCAACACATTCTCCAATTTAGTCTTATTTATCTCCATATCACCCCTTGTCGATGCGATCACCACGTCACCTCTACTAGTTTTGTACACTACATTCTTCAAATACCTCCAAGCGGGCTCACCGTAATGTTTAATATTCTCTTCCATAGTCCGTACCCACTCAGGTTGATCCACAATCTTAAACTCTTCCACAACTTCATCTGGATTTTGGTGCTGGTGATCAAATTTAGCCACATCTTCGTGAGCCACATACTCTCCATCTTCACTCACAAAAAATCTCCCCTCCCCATCTTCATGTTCGGCCTGAAACTCGTGACAATACTCTCCTCCAATGTAGCCATTATCAGCCTCCACCATCAAAGTCTTTAGTCCCAATCTTTCAAATATCTTTGTGTAAGTTTGAGCCATCAAATCGTACTCTCTTTTAAAATCTGCTTCATCTACATGAAAAGAATAGGCATCTTTCATCACAAACTCACGAACTCTAAGTAATCCACCACGAGCTCGTAATTCATCCCTAAATTTAGTCGAAAACTGATACACATTAAAAGGCAAATCTTTATACGACAATCTAAAGTTGCGAACCACATCCACAAACATTTCCTCAGCAGTGCCTCCAAGGGCAAACTCACTTCCTCTTCTATCTTCCACTTTCATCAACTCAAACCCCGTTGTGTTAGTTCTATTTGTTTCTTGCCAAAGTTCCAAAGGATGCAACACAGGACTTATCATCTCCTGAGCTCCTGCTTTATCCATTTCTTCTTTGATCACCGCTTTTATCTTCTCGTGAACTCTCCAACCCAAAGGTAAGAAAAAATACCTCCCCGCCACAGACTCACGAATAAATCCACCTTTCACCAACAACTGGTGGCTAATCATACTCGAACCACCCTGCTCTCCATACACACTTTTCCCAAACAACTGTGAATACTTCATATTATCTCCTTTAGTATTCTTAAATCATAAATCATAATTCTTGAATCTACAAAAAAAGCCCTTGCAAGTAATTAGTTTTTACAATGCGAATCTTTGAAGTAGTATCAAAGCCGCAGTCTATTTCTAATTACTCACAAGGGCCTTCTATTAGGCGTTACCACCTTGCTTCACCTAGTTATCACCAACTAGGCCTTAGTAGCTGACTCATTCAGCTCCTCGTCATCCTGAATTTATTTCAGGATCTATCCAAATAGCTAGACATCAGCTCGGTATATGATCACGGTTACCTTCCGGATAAGTTACACGACTCCCGTCATTCTGAAACTGATGCGAAGTAATCAATATTCAGAATCGCAAACTGTTTTCCTTATCTATCCTCCAAATTGGAATCGAGGTTAGGAGCCCCGACTTGGCTTTCGCCAAAGACATTTAATTAACTTGTTAGCACATAGTATACCAAATTCAACATGTTTTTCCTATTGATTATTCATAGGATGAAACCCTTTATTCAGATACAACTCTACTGGATCCATTAATATGGTATCACCACTATCCTTATCCGACATCACCAGACCACCTCGATCGTCAACCTCATTGATCACATAGTTCTTCCCAGCATACATATTCACCCACCCATCTCCGACATTCGGCCACAAAAAGTCCCCTGCATCTCCCACCAAATACTTATGACTATCTTCAGTCATAATATAACACTTACCATTCATCACATAGGCAATCCCTCCTGCCAACACCTCAAGAACTATCCTTTCTTGCTCACAGTACTCACTCAAAGACTCGACCCCTTGTTGTGTCACCACCCCAGCCAAGACCCTCAATTTCCTTGGTTTGGCATCCATCATCACCGCCGTTTGCAACAACCTTTTAACAGTAAAACTAGTTGCCAAACACCCCTCCACCACTGTCGCCTCTTTACCCTTAAGTCTTGCTAGACTATCCCAACCAGCTCTACCATCCCTCATACTGATTCCCACCCCCAACTGCTCACTCCCAGTCATTGGATTACCCTTTACCAAAGGCAATCTCTTTTCCACCACCATCAAACCATCACCATTCAAAACTCTTGCTTCGTGTGCAGCAACTAACCCCGCTCTAAGCGGCATGATCACCGTCCCAATCGCCCTTGTCTCTTCACCATCCAAAGCCAACTTAAACAGGTTTCTCAACGCACCTTTATATGCTTGCCTACCCTCAACCATCATCTGTCCATTACTGTTTGCCAGCACAGTCATCACTCCAACGTTGGCCTTCACAGCTTCCCTGATATTAATATCAACACTCAAAGCTGCAATTTGTATCCGATGATACAGTGACAAATTAACATCCTCCGCATTCCTCCACCTCTCACCAACTGGCACCACCGAATTTTTCATTTGTTCATAGTCACTCGGATCTCCTATCACTACCGCATCAAACTCTTTAGGACCATCATATTCTTCACTCACCATTGCATCCACACTCACTTGCTTACCATCCCCAAACATCAACTCCACTCCACTAGCCCTAGCCACAGTTACACCATCCAAATTCTCATGCGGATACACTTCACCTGCAAATCCATTACCCAATCCCATCTTCTCCTTTAAATTAATCATGCTCATCACTTGCCTCCTTTTTGGCATAAAAAAACCGGCTCCCGCCGGCCATATAGTTATATTTTAACTACCATTTGATCTACAATCTTCATGCTATTTTTTTCCCTTCAATACGCCTAATACCCTACTTTCAAAATCTTCTAGAAATCTATCATAATCCACCCCCACACTCAACCTCGCTTTATGTCCATCTCCGTCCTCAAACATCCTTCCATCATCACAAACCACCACTTTTTTGTCTTCAAACTTAACAAAATCTGCCACCAAACTACTAATCGTCAAAGGGTCATGATAGTTAGATTCGGGATATAGATTATCAAAAAAAGCATGCGCGTTGGCCAACAACATCCTTGCTGCTTCTGTATCTATCTCACAGATTTTATTGTAAAAATCAGTTCCTCTCTTAAACTGCAGGCTCTTATCCCTAGTTTGATCTGCCAACACCCAAGTCCCACCAAAAGTTTTAAGTGTGTTTTGAGCCCCAGCTACGTCGTAGCGCACATTGTGCTCAACCCGGTTTTCGTCGTGCTCCAAGGCACACGCCATCGACACCACTTCCAACTTACTAGTCAGCTCTGGATACTTATCACAAAATGCCTTCAGATTAGATTGTGGACCCATACACCCAAAAAAAGTCTTTTCGTTTCTCTCTACTACCTCTCTAATTCTTTCCACAAAGTCAAAATCTACTTCCTCATTGTGATCATCCACAAACAAAAGCCGTGTATTCCCCAAATCAGTTCCCGCCGCTACCGGGATATCCTCTCCCAAAGCTCTTAATAATACTTGCAATTGTCTCGCCCTCGCTCCTTCATGCTCGTCAGTTGTTACAATCAACTCAATCTTTAACTGCTCAAAAGACAAAGCATAAAGTAAGGCAAAAAAATCATCTGCATCTCCAAAAATATCTGTATCCAAAATCATTTCTGTCTTATGCATAAACTTTACTCCCTATACTTTCTCTAGCTGTCTTTAAAAAATTTCGCCATTTAACTTGTTCATTTTCTCTCTTTGGATATTCACCTGGATATAAATAATGAAGCGGAATAGCACCAGCCTTAGCCGCAGCAGTCACGTCAGAAGAGTTTGAGTTACCTACAAAAAGTAAATGTCTAGATCCTACTCCCATTTGCTGTGAAAGTGAAACCACTGAATCCTTTGCAGGTTTAAGGGAATATCCTGGAGCACTTGACACAAATAACAGATCTTTTGACACGTACTCGCCTAAACCAGCCTTTTCTAACAACTGCCACATTTGATTTCTGGTGTAATGTGTATTGCTATACATAGCAACACCCAAACTATCCATCTGGCTTAAGGTCTTCAACATCTTTTCTGCTCCCTCATTGGCTTCAACTATCTCCAAGTCCAAATTCAGTTCAACTTCCACCATTTGGCTCGCTAAACTTTCCAATTTGTCTCCCTCAAATGCAATGTTTTTCTTGCGTGATATCTCATACAAAATATTTCTGTTTATTGAATGCATGTCTATAGGATAATTTGGGTCTTTATGTGCTTCCTTTCTATCTCTGTTAAGAATCTCATAAGAAAGTTTGGAATACTCATCTAAATCAACCTTGACGCCATTTTGATTAAGTAAATCAGTTTCTCTTCTACTTATTTCCTTACGTCTCTCTTTCCCAGACATTGTTCTCACAATTAATGTATCATCGACATCAAACCCCACCCCATCGATCACATCATACTTTAGCAAGTCATCAATCATTTCACCCACTTCTCCCAAACTCAAAGCCGTTCTATTAGTCCTCAAAGCCATTTCAGATGTTAACCTATCCGGCATAAATCTACTCCAACGCTGATACAAAGCCCCCCCAAAATTTCTCACTACTGGCGAAACTCCTAAAGGATTAACAGTTGCCAATTTTTCAATTGATATTCCCTGCAAATGTGCCCATGGATAGTTGGCAAAAGCAGCCATCGGTGTTACTTGCAATTCGTGCCCAGCCACCTTCTCCAACCAATCAACAAAAATATCCATTGATCCTCCAGTAGCCATCGAGTCATCAATGATAACCACCTTTTCTGCACTCTCAAGCACAGTTTCCAAATCTGACCCTTTGGGCTCTTCAACCTTCAAGTCCGTTGGCAAAGCATTCATAGGATTTGTATCCTCGGTTATCGATGACCTAACCACACCCCTTGAACCTATCTTAGACAGTACTGACTCTACTGGTGGCAAATCTTCCAACTGCTCAGCTTCCAATCCACCAATTTCACTCACAATTTGCTTACCATTTTTCAAAACATACCTAACAGACATTGCAAAATCAACCCCCCCATAAAGTGGAGTCAAAATTGCGTCAGCTTCTTTAATTCTCTCCCTCAAAGGCACAAACCCACTTTCAGTTTTGGAAACATCATAAACAGCATAAATCCCATACATTAATGAAAATGGATTAGCCACTTCCCTATGACACCTGATCAAATCTCTATCAATAAACTCTGATTCTGACACCAAATACTCCTGAGTTATCAGGTCATCAATAACTTCACTTATTAATCTTTTGTTTGCCTCAACATTATCTTCACCGGTATCCATCATCAAAATCGAATCAAAGTACCTATCGCTTACCCACTCCAAAACTTGATCATATTTCTCCACCATCTCATCATCACCTTCTCTTGGATCCAAAACCCGCTGGCACTTCTTTAGAAAATAAGCTGCAGACAAGTCGTTTCTTACATATTCCCAAGCAGCCAAACTTGCTAGCCACTCTGACCTAGTTTTGGGTTCAAAGTCAAGTAGTTGATCAATCACCCGAAGGTCTTGATGCAGATTCTCACCCAACAACTCCAAAGCATAACTCTCATCTGGCCCATGATTAGCTTTACTTCCATCAAAGTCATAATATCTTGAACCTTTTAAAGCTACTGACTCTCCCAACCCCTTTAAACTCCCCACTGCGCCATCATTTTCTTTATAGTCATTAAAGGCCGTTACCGAAACAGGTAAAGATACTCGACCATCCAATAAAAAGCCTTTTAGGAAATCAGGTAACTCCATAAACTCGTCTCTTTCGATCACTGCTGTTCCATCAATCAAGAAATTTGCTGTCAAAGCCTCTTCACCTTTGTGCTCCAACCGCTCACCCAAGTAACCGTCAAAACGATTTAACAAATCTCCTCTATTTTGTCTGAGTTTAGCCGATTCACGCTCAAACGCTTCACTATCAAAACCTCTTTGTTCAGGACTCATCTCAACCTCGCATTAATACTTGATAATAACTCAGAAAAAACTTTATCATCTGTCACATCCAACTTATCAACATTCACTTCAGCAATAGGAGTTCTCTGCCAACTCCCAAACCTTTTTTCATTTAACTTCACTACCTGGTCTAACCAGTCAAAACCTACACTACTATCACTTTTTGGGCCAGTACCTGCTTCGACTCTTCTCAATCTGTTTACTTCATAAAGATACGTAGTCGGCGCCTTCAAATACACCACCAAATCAGGTAATGGCAACCTATCCAAGACCATGTCTACTATCTCTTCGTACACTTTAAAATCAACTTTATTCAACTTAGTTTCAGCAAAGTTCAAACTAGATGGTAAAAATGTGTCCAACACTACACTCTTACCCTCTTTTTTCAACTTCTCACCTTCAATCATCGCCTTGGCAGTTTGCAAAAAGAACCAATATTGTGACCTTAGATAATCACCACTATCATCTCTATTATTCTTGTATGGATCATTTTGCCAATTCTCCTTTACTGCTTCAAAACCACACTTTTCAATCAACAAATTGCTTAGGGTAGACTTACCAGAATAATGTGAGCCTACTACTGCAATCACTATTGGTCTACTAATGATGTTTTCTCCCATATATACAAAAAATCCCGGTCAAAGCCGGGAAATAAAATCAACAACTCTGCTGTCAACGCAGATTGTCTTCTTAATATTTTTTTGTCTGTTTAATTTGGGCATAAAAAAACCAGCACTTTTTTTGTTACTGGGAATTTATTTTAACATACGCACTAAATATGTCAACAAGCGCTCCTCATTAGATCAACCCTCTCTCTCTCAACACCTCTAACACCTTCTCATGAACCTGCTTTTTAGTCAATAATTTGCCCTTCTCATCCACACACGACACCATCTCCCAATGCTTATACTTCTTAGCCAAAGTCCTATACATCTCAATCGATTTCTTCTGATGCTCCAAATCCGCCTCAGCCACATCTTTACCTCCCACATATCTCCGCTTGCCTTTTTTACCCACCAACTCTTGAGCTGTCTCCACCGGCACATACAAAAATATCACTACGTCTTCTTTGGGCAATTTGTGCTCTTTGTACTCCATACTAAACAACCACCTAATAAAATCATCTCTCTTTGATTTGGCCAATTTAGATGCCTGATGTGCCATACTCGCCGACACATATCGATCTGCAATCACCATATTGCCTTCCTGAAGCCACTCCACAATCTCATCTCGAGCCGTCAATCGATCCAAAGCAAAAGCTAGCGACGACAAATAAGGACTAACTTCATTATTCCCCCCAAACTCACCCGTCAAAAATCTGCCTACGTGTTTACCATGAAACGAAGTGTAGTATCTAGGAAATGAAATAAACTGACTCTTCATCCTCTCTTTCTTAAAATACTCCAAAAGCATCTTAGTCTGGGTCGCTTTACCAGCCCCATCACCACCATCAATCACAATCAATCTCCCCTTACTTTTACCCATCTGCTCAAAGTGTTTTAAATTCTTTTTCAGCACTGAGTGAACATTGCTCTCCTCATAATGCTCCAAATACAATTCAGGATGGCCTTCAATCATCATCGGCAGTGGTTGATCCGTGTCTTTGTAGAACAAAGCCAACACCGGTTTACCTTGCTCCAAAGCGTGTTCAATCAAAAAAGCCGTTCCCCAAGAAGGCACAGTCACTTCTGCTACCATCACATCTGCTTTATCAATCGTCTTCACTTCCCTCTCAAACAGTTTTTTGGCGCTCAAACCATCGCCCAGTTGGAGTTTTGGATCCACCACATTTTGGCTCAACACATCGTGTCCTAGCGATTTAATATCACTTACAATCTTTTGATATACAGGTAACATTGTCCTGTCCAAAGAAACTGAAGCACCAAAGTAAATTTTCATAACTCAAATATCCTAACTCTATTAACAAAAATATAAAAGCCCTATCCAAACAACTCAGCTATCATCCCTTCAGCGTGCCCCTTATAACGCGGATTAGTACTATACCTAGCTGCCACGTCCAAACAAACCCTCGTCCACAATTCCAACTTTTCCTTCAACTTATCCTTACTCATATTCTCTTTCGCTCCTTGATGATAATCACTTGGGAAACTCCTGTGGTACAAACTTAACAAGTTTATTTCCCTACCTTCTACTTCTATATTCGCCTTCCTCAAAAACCTCACAAAGGTAGACGCTTTGGCATTGTCCAAAATTGGGGTCAACTCTGGTGTAAACAAATATTGTGGATAATTCCAACGATTCTTATCAAGTGTCTCTTCCATATCACGAATAATATCCCACCCAGAAGCAATTGAATATCTAAATATTAACTCCACCGTCTGTTGCATCGAGGCTTGAAAGGTCGGATCAACTCTCTCTGGCCATTGTTTCACGTATCCTAATTTTTGAATCGATCTCGATACTGTCAACCAAATTGCCTCCTCAGCCGACCCACAATAATTCACAATATCTTTCCAATCACCCAAGCTCGAAATATCCAACCCCACCAACTCACCTTTTTCATTTTTCAAGACATCCATCGGCTGTTTTTGATCATCATAAGCCGTTGCATAATTGCCTGACTGCAACCAAAAAATCAACACATCCATCAATTCTTTTTTTAACACCGACTCTCTTTCTTCATCGGTAGCAAACTTCTTTTTTGACTCGATCACCAGCTCAACAGCTTCTCTATTCGAGTAATCTATTGCGTCTAAAGCTTTTTCCATCGAATCCAATTTGTTCAATGGCTTTTTAGTCAATCTCTCATCGTCCCATTGCTCGACCTGTTTAAAAAATTTTGGCAGTGATTCTTGTTTTAATACATCCACCAACTCTTGTGGCACTTCAAACAAATCCCAAACTCCCAACCCATATCTACGTCCTTCAATATCCCGCATCATCTTGATCTGCTCTTCAGTAATTCCGTCAAAAATTGCCAAAGACCTCCTCATCTTTGGCCAATCATTATCTTCCGTTTTAATCAACTGCCCATGCCCATTTTGAAGGGTTAAGTGAACCGTATCTTGTGGATCACCATCACCAATCAATATCCTAAACAATTCTTCCCGTCTCAGATCATCTCTAACATCCAGCGGTTGCACTTCAACACTCGATTGTGATACCAAATTAGAAACTGCAAACACACCAGTTGCAGCAATTAAATTACCTCCATTTTCCATCAGCTCAGCATACGCATTCACAATTTCTTCAGCTTGAGCATGTATTGGAAACAACCCTCGTGCATTACCTTCCGGATCAGTTTTAAACAACTCAGTATCCGACACCACCGAAACCCCACCATTAAATCGCCCTTGCTCAGCATCAGCCTTTTCACTTAACAAAGTCAACAAATCATTAGGATCACACAAATCTGGCAAACCACTTAAATTTCTGTGCCCCAACCGGCGCACCACTTCAAATCCGGCATTTTCAGCTCTATTTCTTCTCGAATTACTATTGGTGTACACAACTGTACTGGGCTCGCCAAACTCTTTTATCACCATAAAAACAAAACCCCAGAGCTAATTTCCTAATGTGGGCAGGAGTGCTCTGGGTTTTTAACGTACCAAATACACACCCACAACGCAACTATATCTTTGCTCATCAAACACTATCCATAGTGCCCACTACCAGACTCACACACTATATAGCTCCAATTTAAAAACCAAAGCTTGACTTTAGTTTACCCTGAGCAAAATGCGAAGGGCATTCAAATCTAAAAAACCGAGTTAGACTCTACAAATAACCAAAGCAAAGTTTGACTTTGCCAACCATTTGATAAACCGAGTTAGACTCGGTCACTCAAAATCCTTCCAAATCTTACTCGGCGTTGGTGGCTTTTGATCTTGATACTTACTCTTTATTCCCCGTTTGCCATATCGCTTACTCACCGGACTCGACAACGGCACAAACACCATCTGCGCCACCCTCATCCCCACATATAGCTTTACTGGCAAATTAGATATGTTGCTCATCTCAAAAGTCACGTGACCACTAAACCCAGGGTTAAACAACCCAGCCGTTGCGTGCATCACGATCCCAATCCGAGCCAGACTACTCCTGCCCTCCAACAACCCAGCCACTTGGTTCCCAAAACTTATTCTTTCATTAGTAGCCCCTAGTACAAACTCTCCCGGGTGCAAAATAATATGACTCCCGTAGCCAACTTCCACCAATTCAGTCACATCAAATTTTTCCTTCACGTCAATATGCGTAGTATCTCCCACCTTAAACTTACGAAAATTTTTATGAAGCCTCAAATCATACCCACAAGCTTGCAGTTGATCTTCATCCCAAGGATCAATCTCAATTTGCCCTTTTTCCTTATATCTCAAAATATCCACATCCGACAAAAACATATACAACTCTATCACTACTTATTTCTAAATATTTCTACGTATTACTATTAGTTTCAATATCCCCATCACGCCGGATCCTGATCATACCTCCCACCTTTTACAATCGACTCCTCAGCTTTTTGCAACTCAAGTCCAATATACATCAAATGCCCAGGGTCTGTTAGATACTTGTTATCGCTAATCTGCCAAGCCACCTCTTGCGCCGTCCTACCTTCAAACACTTTCAAAGGCGCCCCTCCATCTGGAGCAAACAAAGTTGCCCTTATCAGTTTGCCTGCATTCCGACCTCTTTTTGGCAACCGTTTCAAAGTCTGACTCACCGCATAAGGCGTCGGCTTACCCTCCATCGACTTCTCAAAAGCAGCATAAACCAAAGCATCTTTTTTACTAATCACCTCAACCACCACATTACCCCTTTTATCAAAATCAAAATGCACCGCCGCGCTATACCCCAACTCTTTTTCATACCAATCCATCAATAAATTCTCCACCAAAATAAAATCATCTCCATAAATATGAGCCGAGTGAGAAATCACCGTCAAATCTCCCAAACCCAAACCTCCGGCATCAGCAATATCCTTTTGCAGTTTTCTCAATGCAAACGTGTTTCTTGGCCAACCATGCACCATGTCATGACTTCTAAAATGCGCCGTCAAAAAAAACTTATCATCCTGAACACTCCCAAATAATTGAGTCAAACAAGGTGTGTCCGAAGTATTAGAATCTCGCCAAAACTTATTTGGATCCAAAAGCGTCATTGCCATTTTTTTGCTTGTTGGCCTCTTTTTAATCAAAGCTTTAATATTTTTCACCTGATCAATCCCAAAGTCTTTTCGAAGCAACTTGCCATAGTTGTAAGCCACTCCTGGAATCTCCCGATCAGTCATCAACTCAGCATAATAGGCCTTTAACTCTGGCATAGTAAATGGTAAATACTCTGGAAAATACTCATTATCAGGATCCTCCCCCGTTACCACCGCCACCATATTCAACACTTCTTTTATCTCATTGTCCTGACTATATCTGGTGTATTTGGGCCGACCATACTTGTAAATCTCATTTAGCAACTTAATCCAAGCTTGAGCTACAGTCTCACCACTGACCCTAAACCCAGTCTGCTCACTTGGAAGTACTTGGGCACTTGGTTGTGCTTTTTTAAACACCCGAGCCTTTTTCGAAAAAGGTTTAATTTTTTCTTTAGACAACTTCTCCACTTCACTTTTAAACGTTTTTGCATCTCTTCCTCGCAAGTCGACCACTCTAACTTTCTCTCTAAAAGTTTTTATCACACCATCTGGTATCTCTTTTTCAATCTCTCCTCGACCCCCGATAATTTTTCTTTTCTCATCCACACCTTTTTGTTGAAACATCAGTAGCGAATGCCCCGACAAGCTCATCTCACTTCCCCAAATCACAATAGTCCTAATATTTGGATTGGCCATTACATTTCTAAGCATCGCATTTATTCCTTGTGCGCTATATAAATTCCCAATCACACAATAATCCACACCCTCCAATATTTTTTGGGCTACATCACGCTGAGTCCACAAAGTACACACCCCCAGGTGATGCTGAGGGTTTTTTACCCTTAAAATATCTTTGTACAATAGCGGCCAATCACTAACTTTCATATCCGCCACAATACTACAAAATCCGCTACCCACGCAACCCCAACCAAAGTCAAATAACTGTCTAATTAATCTAGTTGATCTAAAAAATACCCAAAAAGACAATTTCTAAATACCGACTGATCTGCTTTTAGAAATTAGGTCAATTAGATTAATTAGAAATTAACATACCCTCACCCATGCCCCAGCATACTCAGGCAAAACCAACTTCCCACTTTCCAACTTGGCATAATTTATTTCAAATTCAAGCCTATCAACGCCTTCCACTTGATACACTTTTTCTTCGTTTGTTAAGTTAATTAACACCATCAACTCACCTTTTTCCAATTCATACTTTCCAACCAATAACCCTTCTGTATCTGAATCCACTCTCTTCAACTCACCCAAGGCAATTTCGGGCAACTCCAACCGCCTCTTATACATTTTGGACATCTCCACATAAACAAAGTGCCCTCTTTCCGAAAGTATCTCTCCCTCACCGATCCACCCACGATTAATATCTCTAGTATCATCTTCAATTGAATCGTCTCCCAAATGATCCCTTTTATACAAAGTTTGTAACTTCATAAACTCAAAATCATTTCCCTTACCCAATTCATCACCATAAATTATTGCCGGACTTCCTGGCATGCTAGCCAACAAAAAGTAAGCCATCACCAATCTCCTCAAATCTTCTTTCAAAAAATTCACACTCCGCCCGGAATACCCAAACCCTTCTCTAAACTCATCCCCCGTTCCTCTCAAATACTCCAACATTTCCTTTCTATCTTCAACCTCAACATACTCAAGACTCAATTCATCATGATTCCTCAAAAAAGTTATCCATCCCGACCATTCTGGCCCCATACTCATTTGGTCAACAGCCTCCCACAATGACTCAACTTTTCCAGAAAGTAAAGCCAGCCACAAACCATTCATCAACCCAAACCCATATGCCAACTCAGACTCAACTTCAGTTTCTCCAAAATACTTTACCAAACCCTTGATAGGTTGATTGGCTTCAACCAAAAACACACAATCAGGATTTACTTTCTTAATCACCTTATGCAAAGCTTGAGCTATCAAGTGTGTTTTTGGACTCGACTCCGTAATCCCCTTTTTCAAATCTTTCCCTACAAACGGAATCGCATCTAACCGAAAACTCACACCCAGCTTTGCCCAATAAGCCATCACTTTGGCATATGCCACAAACACATGATAATTATCCCAATTCAAATCCAACTGCTGTGGATAAAAAGTATGATAATACCAATAGCCATCATCAGCTTGCCGCCAATGAGGGATATCCCCACATTGACCTGGGAAAATAACCCTTATATCCAGTTCTTTACCTTCAACCTTATACTTAGCCCAAACTCCATGCTCATCAACAAAGGTTTTTACAAAATCAGGCTCATCCAAACTATTAACAAAAAAGTTTCTGTAAAAACTATCACCTGAAATTGCTTGTCTAAACCATCTATGCTCCTCCGAGATATGATTCAAAATCATATCCATAAACACACTAATATCATTTTTTTTCGCCTGATTCAGTAGCTTTTCCAACCAAACATTCCCCCCCAAACTCTCCCGCACCAAATAACTATCACTCACATCAAAACCGCCATCAACCATTGGTGACGCCAAAAAGGGCAACACATGAACCGCATTACAGCCCAAGTTTTTAATATACTCAAGCTTCTTGGTCAAACTTCCCAAATCAGCCTCATCTCCCAGGTGAAAAGTATCAGGATATGTTACATACAAATGTATCTTCTTGTACCAATCACTAGTTTTTTCAGCTTCAGGTTTCTTTTCTCTCCAACAATGCCTCAAAGCCATCACCACATCATGGTAGTTCTCAGGATACAGCTCCTCTAGCAAGGCTTTCAAACTTGCCATATGTTATTCTCCAATTTCCCCTGTACATAGTTGCCACTAGACTTTTAAGCGTTTACGCCTCTACGCCTTTGAACTTTTGTTCTTTTGCTCTTTTGCGCCTTTTTTCCCCGGCTTTGTCCAACTAGCCCAATCACAATCTGGATATCGATTACACCCGTAAAAAGTCCTCCCTTTTCTGGTCCTTTTAATCACCACTTTTCCTTTCTTACACTTCTCGCACTTCATCGAACCCAAAGTCTCCTCAAACTTGGCAGTATACTTACAATCAGGGAATCTTGAACAGGAAATAAACTTCCCAAACCTCCCTGTTCGCACCACCAACTCGCCTTTTTCTTTTTTGCCACAGTCAGGGCACATCTTGCCAGTCTTCTCAACAGGCACCTTTACCCTCTTGGCTTTATCAATCACTTCCTGAACCTTTTTATCAAATGGCTTCCAAAAGCTCTTCATCATCGGCACCCAATCCTTTTTCCCCTCAGCAATCTTGTCCAAATCGTCTTCCATCTCAGCTGTAAAACCATACTCCAAAATCCCATCAAAATTCTTTACCAAAAAATCAGTCACGGTAGTTCCCACTGCCGTTGGATAAAACCGCCTCTCCTTTCTCTCCATGTATCCACGATAAATCAAGGTACTAATCGTTGGAGCATACGTACTTGGCCGACCAATACCCAACTCTTCCAACACTTTCACCAAAGACGCATCATTAAACCGTGCTGGTGGTTGGGTAAACTTTTGCTCACTGCTCATATCTTTGTATGCCAATTTATCCTCGGCGACCGCTTCAGGTAAAACAATATCCACTTCATCAGTTCCTTCAGTAGCTTTACTGGCTTTGGGTTTTGTACCGTAAACAGCTTTCCAACCTGCAAACTTTATCACTGCGCCAGAAGCCCTTAACTTATAATCATTTTTCTTACCCTTAGCCTCCACCAGAATAGTGGTTGCATCAAAAATTGCATCACTCATCTGACAAGACACAAACCGCTTCCAAATCAGTCCATACAACTTCTTGCCAGCACCGTCTACATCTCCATCAACCTCTTTTGGCGCCACTTTTACATCTGTAGGTCTTATTGCTTCGTGAGCTTCTTGGGCACTTTTGCTCTTTGTTTTATAAAGCCTTGGTTTATCAGGTACATAATCTTTTCCATAACCAGAAACAATGTATTCTCTAGCTGCACTCACTGCTTGTGTAGCCAAATGAAAAGAGTCAGTTCTGTGATATGTAATCAACCCTTTTTCATAAAGCTTTTGAGCCACACTCATCGTTCGCTTCGAAGTCCAACCCAAAGTATTTGCCGCTGCTTGTTGCAAAGTACTGGTTGTGTATGGCGGTCTTGGCGATCTTTTCTTTTCTCTTTTGGTTACTTTCTCAACTTTATAGCTAGCTTTGGGCAAATCAGCAATCACAGGCTTTGCCACTTTATCACTACTCAGCAAAAACTTACGCTCATCTCCTTTTCCTTCAACAACCTTCTTTCCATCAACTTCAACTAAATCTGTCCAAAATTGCTCACTTGCACTTGAACTTTTTGACTTGGCTACTTTAACCTTAACTTCCCAATACTCTTGAGCTTTAAAAGCCTCGATCTCTTTTTCCCTCTCTACTACCAATCGCAAAGCCACAGATTGCACCCTACCAGCCGACAACCCTCTCCTTACTTTCCTCCATAAAACTGGAGATAAAGAATAGCCCACCAACCTATCCAAAACCCGCCTTGCTTGCTGTGCATCAACTAACTTGGTATTTACACTCCCAGCTTTACCAATCGCTTCTTCTACAGCATCTTTTGTAATCTGGTGAAAAGTAATCCTTTTATACTCTTTGCCTTTTACTGTCTTATTCAAAATAAACTTCACATGATACGCAATCGCTTCGCCTTCTCTATCAGGGTCCATCGCCAAATAAATCACTTTGGCCTTTTTGGCCAAATCTTGCAACTCTTTAACCACTTTGCCCTTACCATCACTCAACTCATAAACGGGTTCAAAATCATGTTCAATATCGATATTCATTTTGTTACTTGGAATATCCCTCACATGCCCCATACTAGCGCTAACTACATAATCTTTGCCTAAAAATTTATTCAAAGTTTTTGCTTTAGTTGGCGATTCGACGATTAAAAGATTCATATTCTTTTGCTTTCTTAACTCTTTAATTATTTTCCCTTAGCGATATAACCTTAACAGACTCTTAGGCCTATATGTCAACAACAAAAAAACAAAACTAGGCAAGCCTATCAGGAAAAACCAAAGTCTACCACACTCGTCAAATCAGCCTTTGAGCTTTTGTTCTTTTGCGCTTCTGTACTTTTTTAAACCTTTTTTCACACCCTCCTCACCTTTCCTCCCTCATTTAACACCAGCCCTTTTAACTCCAAAACCATCAACACTGCTCCAAACTCAGCTGAACTCATTCCACTATTTGCCACCAACACATCTATATACTCACCTTCTTCCCCAACCAACTCAAAAACCTTTGCCTCCTCTCCTTCCAACTCAACAGTCTTTAGAGCCATAGTCTTTTTTTCTTTAACCCCCTTAACCAAACTCAACACATCATCCACATTCGTCACCACTTTGGCACCTTCTTTGATCAGGCTATTTGGTGCAAAGCTCATTGGGTTAAAGATGCTTCCAGGCACCGCCCACAAATATCTTTGTTGTTGTTTGCAAAAATTTGCCGTAATCAAAGTTCCACTTTTTACAGCCCCTTCAATGACCAGCACTCCCAAACTCAAACCAGACACCAGTCTATTCCTGGCCACAAAGTTTTGCTTCAAAGCCGGCATCCCCCAAGCAAACTCGCTCACCAAGGCTCCTGATTTCTCAATTTCTCTTGCCAACTCTTGATTGGCCCTTGGCGCTACCTGATCTATCCCTTGACCCAAAACGGCCAATGTCCTACCGCCCACCTTCAAAGCCGCTTGGTGAGCCAACCTATCCACACCATAAGCCAACCCAGAAACAATACACACACCCATCGCCGCCAACCCCTCTACCAACTCACAAACCACAGCTCGACCATACTCACTAGGTTTCCTTGTTCCCACCACTGCCACAGCCAATTCATCTTCCCTCAAAATCCCACCCTTAACAAACAGTACATAAGGAGCTAAATCCATTTGTTTCAAATTACTAGGATACCCATCCTCAAATATACTCACCACTCCAACCCCACGCTCTTGGAGCCACCCCAAATAATCGATTGGGTCAATTTGCTTTCTTCTTTCTATCAACCTTTTTACCATCAAAGGCCTTAAACCCAAGCTTTCCAACTCCCTCTTCTCCATCTGCCACACTTCCTCAATATTTGTCACTTTAGACAAAAGCACTCCAAAATCCACTGCCCCAAACCCTTGAACACTTGCCAATGCTGCCAGCACCGCCCTCTCTTCAATCCCGGGATCATTTTCCCCGGGATCAATCTCCCCGGGGAAATTTTTACTCTCCAACGTCAAAAAGCTCCTTTCCAATTTTCAAACTCACTATCTCTGGAATTGGTTTTTCCTCTACAAAATCTCCATAACTTCCACCACCAACATAACTCTTGAAACAACTTAAAATTGTTTCCGTCTCGACAAAAGGTTGCTTTAACTCACTCAGATAAGAAACATAACTGCTCCACTTATAGTCAACTCCTTTCCTCACCAAGCCAGCATTAATCGGGTTTCTATGAATGTATTTGCTAACGTACAATAAGTATTCATCGGTCTGGATCAACTTTGCTTTAAATCTACCTTCAAACAACCCCCCTTTTCTCTTGTAGCATTGGTTAAAATACTTCACATATACTCCAACACAACCTCCAATCAGACCACTCAAAGACGACTCTTTTCTCTGTTCAATTATCAAATGAAAATGGTTTGGCATCAAACAATAAGCATGCAATAAAAAGGCACCTTGAATCTTTTCCAAACTTCTACCTAGGTATGACAAAAACATTTCATAATCACGATCAACAAAGAAAATCTGCCGTTTTAGGATACCACGATTATAAACATGATAAAAACAATTTGGTTGAAATAACTCTTTTCTATATGGCATCTATTAAAATTAGAATCTCATCTAATTTGTTTCTTGTCAATAGATATCCCCACAACTCTCCCCGGGATCAATCTCCCCGGGGATAATTTTCTTGTTTTCTTATCAACCCGACTTATTTTCAAACCAATACTCCAACACTTTTTTTGCAATCGGAGCAGCCACTTCAGATCCCTCTCCTCCCCCCTCAACCAAAACAGTCACCATAATTTCAGGATTCTCAGCAGGTGCAAATACACTAAACCAAGCATGCGTTCGATCCTCTGGATCAAAGAACTGAGCCGTACCTGTCTTGCAAGCCACCACGTTTCGACCTTCTTGGCTGTAAGCTTCACCATATTGGCTCAAATCATAATCAAAAAAAGGAAACCCTGTTCCTCCACTCTGACACGCAGCTACCAACCCCTCTTTCACCACATCCAAACTCTCCTGGCTAATATCCAAATGTTTACACTCAACTTTCCTTTGGTCTTCTCCCCCAATACTTTGGACCAAAACTGGCTTGCACAAACTCCCATCGGTCGCCACCACCCCAAACATTTGATTTAACTGAATTGGTGTCACCAACAAGTCCCCCTGACCAATTGCAAAATGGTACGTATTTCCCAGATACCAAGGCTCACCTTTTACTCTTTCTTTCCAAATTGAATTTGGCACCAA
>CBDUQH010000004.1:0-24414 GCA_965369335.1 uncultured bacterium | reverse complement strand
ACAGAGTTCAGTCGATTTTGGTGCATGTGTTGGCTAGTCTATTGCTGGTGGGGATTTGTTGGGAGGTATTAAAAAGTAGATTGTGGGCGGGAATGGCTGGGTTATGGTTTGGACTGCATCCAGTGCATGTGGAGTCTGTGAGTTGGATAACTGCGAGCTTTGACACAATTGGTTTTACTCTGGGTGTGGCAGGTTTTTATTTATTTTTGGTTTATTTGAGAAAAGGAAAGAAAGTGTGGTGGTTTGGATCTATTTTGATGGCAGGACTAGCCATTTTTAGTAACGAAATAAATTTGGTGATTCCTGGATTGCTGGTGGGGTATGAATATTTGGTGAGCAGAAAAAGAATTAGTGCAATTATGAGGGATTGGTGGAAGTATTTGCCTTATGTGATATTGGTTTTGATTTACTTTTGGATACGATTTTTTGTTTTGGATATATTTTCAAGAGAAGAATACATGTTTGGAAGTTTGTTTTCGACCATGGTGTTGGCATTTGTGTTAATGAGTCGTTATTTTTATCTACTAATGGTTCCTTTAAAGCTGAATATTAATCATCGAATAAGTGAAAATGTGAATGGTTTTTATTTTCATGACACTTTGACCAACAGTGCTGAAAACGCTCCTGAGATTTTGGATTTGAATGTGTTGTTATCTATTGTAATTGTGAGCGGATTGGTTTGGTTTACTGTTAAAAAGAGATCAAAGTTTGGAGTGGAAGGGTTTGGGGTGTTTTGGATATTGTTGAGTTTGTCTCCTGTGATGCAATTTTTCCCACAGAGTATAGTGTTTTCTGAAAGATATCTGTATTTTTCATCGGTGGGGTTTGTGCTGGTCTTGGCAAAATTTTTTGAAAGAGTTAGTAAACAAAAAAAATACCTGTTGTTTAAAAAGTACAAAAATGTGTGCCTGGTGAGCTTGGGTTTGATGATAGCACTTGGATATGGATTGAAAACTCACACAAGAAATAAAGTCTGGGCTGATGAAGTGAGCTTGTGGTCAGTAACTTATGAGTCTAATCCAAATAGTGCTTTGGCGGCTACAAATTTGGGCTATGGGTACTTTTTGGCAGGAGAGGAAGAGAAGGCTTACAAGTATTTAAAAAGGGCAGTGGAGTTAAATCCTAGGAATACGCCTGCTTTGTCCAACTTGGGTGCGTATGAGGCGTTGAGAGGTAATTATGATGAATCTATAGAAGTGCTTGAGCAAGCCGTGGCTCAAAGTCCTGATTTTATTCGTGGGAGAAAGAATTTGGCGAGCACATATTTTGATAGAGGAGACTATCAAAAGGCGTTAGATATGGCTGCAAGTGTGGTGGCGAGAGATGATAGTGATGCTGATGCTTATCATTTGATGGGACAATCGTATCACGGTTTGTTTATCTATAATTTGGCTGAAGAAAATTACTTAAAAGCTGTGGCTTTGAAAAGTGACTTTTTGGATGCTTTGAATAGTTTGGGAAATCTGTATTTTGATTGGGGTAGATTAGATGAGTCTTTGGAGTATTATGAAAAAGCATTGGTGTTATCGCCTGATAATCCGGTGATTTTGGAGCATATTGAAGATGTTAGGAAATTACAAGTTGAAAGTTCACAAAAATAAATCACAGCTTAGTGTGGTGGTGTTAATTTTAGTTGTTGGATATTTACTTAGGTGGCTGTGGCAACCTTGGTTTCCATTGACGATTGATGGTGAAGACCACCATGCTAGGTTTGGAAATTACTATGTGGCTTTAATGGAAGGTCAGTTTCCTCCAAGATGGGCGCCGACGATGAATTTTGGGTTTGGGTATCCAATTTTTCATTACAGTTATCCCCTACCCAACATGATGGGGGTAGTGTGGATATTTGGAGGGATGAGTGTGATGGATTCGGTAAAGATGGTGATGAGTTTGAGTTTAGCGCTAGGTGGTTTGGGGATGTTTACCTGGATAAACAAAAAATTTGGGTGGTTGAGTGGGTTGGTGGCGGGATTTTTGTATGTGAGTGCGCCTTATACTTTGTTGGATATTTATGTGAGAGCGAATATTGGTGAGACAGTGGCAATGGGACTGTTGCCGTGGGTGTTGATGGTAGTCGATATTTATTTGGAAAAGCAAACTTCTAAAAATATGTTGATGTTGATTGGGGTGATGGCAGTTTTTGGTTTGACACACACGATTACGGTGTTGTTGGCGGCGCAGATGGTATTGGTGTATGTGTGGTTTGTTTATGGCTGGAGAAAATTACGGTTGTTGCTAGTTCCAGGATTACTGAGTTTTTTATTGGCAGCTTTTTTTTGGATTCCGGCTGTAGCTGATACTAACTATATAGTGTTGTCGGAGTCTAATTTAAACAATGCTTATGCAAAAAGATTTCTTGAATGGGATAAATTGACTAGTTTTCCTTGGCAAATTGATCAGACTTTTGATGGGGTGGAGAGTGCAATTCCAATACAGTTGGGATATGCACAGATGGTTAGTTTTTTGGTGGCTTGGTATGTGATGGTTAAGTCCAAGAAGTTAGAGGGAGTAGGAGTGTTTTTCGGTTTAGTATTTTTGATAGGCTTATTTCTGATGTTACCTGTAAGCAAACCTGTTTGGCATGTCGTGCCAATAGCTAGATATGTACAGTTTCCTTCTCGACTGGTTTTTTATACAACCTTTGCGGGGAGTGCACTAGCTGGTTGGTTAGTAAAAGAGAAAGGGAAAGGTTATGCATGTGTGTTGGTAGCGATGGCAATGGTTAATGCATATTATTTTAATCCACCAATTGCCAGAGAATTTTTTGATGATAACTATTTGTTTGAGTTTCCTTTAACCTCGACGGCAGCTGATGAGTATGATCCTGTTTGGTATGACTCGATTGGAGTGAGTAAGTACGCAACTAAAGATAGGTCAAACCCTGTGGTGGTGGATGAGTTAAAAGTTATAGTGGAGCCTGTTTTTAAGAATGGGATAAAAAAGAGATATAAGTTGGATGTGGCTGAGAAGAGTATGGTGGTGGAAAAGACAATGTATTTCCCAGGATGGGAAACGAGAGTTGATGGGAAGAAAATAGATATCGAAAGTAGGAAAGAAGAGGCTTTTGGATTGATTAATTACGAATTGGAGCCGGGAGAGTATTTGGTTGAATCTAGGTATTTGCAGAATGAGCCTAGTGTGTTGGTGGGGAATGGTTTGAGTGTTTTGGGTTTGGTTGTGTATGGAGGGATGTTTGGTTGGGAGTTGATGGGAGAAAAGAGAAGAAGATTACTTATCAAGCGAGTTCAGTAGTTGGATTGCAGGTTGAAAGTCTGGTTGGTATTTGAGGATGTTCTCAAGTTCTTTTTGAGTTGATTGGGGATAGTTGGTCTCCATGTACAACTTGGCAAGTTTTAGCCTAACTTGGTGGTTTAGTGGTTGTTGCCAAAGAATTCCTGTGTAGCCCAAAAAAGCTTGTTGGTAGTTTTGTTGAACCAGGTATAGATCGGCTTGATCTTGTATTTGAGTAATGGTGGGGTTGGAGTTGCCTGGGATGTAGTGCTTTAAGTATGTGTTGACAGAAAGTTGAGATTTTAGGTTTTGGACTTCCTGGGTATAGATTGAAGGAAGAGAGGAGTTTAGACCAAGTGCAAATTCCAATTGTTGGTTGATGAGTGTGGGGTCTGATTGGGCAAGACTAAGGGAGATGGCGTTTAACATGTGCCTTTGGGCTAGGTTGGCTTTGAATTGATTTCTGAGTCTGTCTATGGGAGGAAACTTGGTTTGGGACAGCCGAGAAGATAATTGATAGTCCGATTGCTTTGGTGGTTGTGGCTGGAGTGAAAGTTGTCCGTAGTAGCCTTGGGTGTTGTAGTAGGTAAAGTTGTATTCCATACCCAAAGCTTGAAAGTAAGATTGTTGGAGGTCTAGTAAAAATACAGGTCGCTTGTCCAGATTCCAAGTTAAATAATCTAGAAACCATTCCGGACTGGATAGGTAATCAAAACCTTTTAAGGTGGGATTTTGGCTGATATTAGTTTGTTTAAATAGATGGCCATGAGAGAGAACATAAACGTCTGATCTGATATGTTCAACGTATTGAAGATAATATAGTGCAAAGCAAGAGACGTCTGAAGTGCAGGCAATGAGAGAGTCTTTTGGAAGAGAATTTAGAGTTTGGTGGTAATGTTTGGAGGGAAGATCAAAGTGTCTGAGGTTTAGAGATGGATAGAGTTGAAAAAAACGATAGAGAATAAATAACGTGAAGGCTGCTAGAAAAATTTTGGATTTGTCTTTAAATTTGGTATCGAGTTTGATTAAGGATTGAGTTACCAACAAAGGCAAGGGGATGTATCCAAGGAGGATAAACCTTTCTTTGATGGCTTGACCAGCAATAAATTCTGGCCAGTCTAGATAAAGAGGTATGAAGATGGTTGTGGAAAGAGCGATGGTTAATATAAGGCGGCTGATCTTATCTTTTTGTTTGAGAGTGACAAGAAGACCCCAAGCAGCCAAAAGAATTGTGAGTAAGCCATTGTGTTGGGTATAGATGGGAATGTAGGCAGTGATGCGTTGGAAGATGTCTTGGGGATTAAGGCTCATGAGATAGAGTGGTCTTTGTTCGCCAGTGATTTGTTGGTTCCCGACCATGTCACGTCTGGTTAGAAGCTTGGTGATGCCACTTATACTTGGTTCAATTGAGTATTTTAAAGGTGATGACTGGGTGTTTAGATAGAGAATGATTAAGATGGGTATGGTGAGTGATAAGAAGGTGGATAAGGCAATAGGAAAAAACGACTGTTTTATTTTTAAGGTGTGTTTTGAGAGTGCATAGAGGATAGATGGGAAGAGAAGAACAATGGTTTGGTGGTGATGTAGGCTTAGGCCAAAAGTGATGAGAATTAAACATATTTGTTTGGCAGAGGGTTTTTTGGTGAGGGTGAGTTTTAGAGTTTGATAAATAATTAGAGTGGCGAAAAGTGAGTTGAGAGCATATTTATCGGCAATGATGCTTTGGAGCCAAAAAACGTAGGAGATGGCAAGTGAAGAGGTGGCTAGTGTAGCTAAGATGAGTTTTTTGTGATGTTTAATTTTTTTGTGAGTTAGAAGTAGGTTGATTGAGAGGAAAGTGAAGTAAAGGGTGAGAGTGTGAAGTAGGTTACTGAGGAGGTGAGCTTTGAAGGCGACGCTGGTTGGTAGTGGCAGGTGGGTAAATATGTTAAGAGCCATGATGTAGAGAGGATACCCTGGTGGATAAGCTAGAGTTTTGAGATAGCCTAAAGTGATCATTAAATCTGAATCGGTGTGGGAGATGCTGGTGAGAGGAGTAGTGGAAAGATAGATGAGAAAAAAAGTGGCGCTGAGAAGAAAAGGTGCTAATTTGGATGGTTCGGAAATTTTGAAACTAATCATTGAAGATGAGTTTATCAAACAAACACCGCCACAATGGCGGTGTTTTCGTTTGAATTTGATTGGTTAATTTAGTGCGAGCTCTTTGCTAGATTATTTTACGTTTTACCAGATCCTTCGTAGCAAGCTCCTCAGGATGACACTAGGCTACGGTGGCTACCAACTGCAGCTGGTGGAGCCGTCCGAGGTGTAGACCCAGCCGGTGCCGGATTTACAAGTACAGAGACGTGACGCGGAATTGAGAGCAATGGAGCCGTGGGTATCGGAATCACAGGTAGCAGGAGCGCCGGAGTTTACTTGTAATTTCATAAAACCGGCCACATCGAGAGTGGCTTGAGGAGTGATGGTGCCGATGCCAACTTTACCTGATTCACTGACGTTAAAGATTTCTTTGTCTGCGACATCACCAATAACTGTGAAAGTTGAGTCAGCGTGCGAGACAAGGTAAGCGTAGTTGTCCTGGACTCCTACTTTAAACGATTGGTCTAATCCACTATAAGTACCATCACCATCGTAGACCTCCATAACTAGAGTTGGACTTGAAGGATTGGAGATGTCCATGATTGTAAAAGAGTCGTCGTATTGTGATGTGACATAAGCATAGTTGTCTTGGACAAAAATACCATTAGCACCATCTAGTCTAGAGAAAGTACCGTCACCGTCGTAGACTTCGGCAAGTAGTGAAGGACTACCTGGGCTGGTGATGTCAAAGATAGTGATGGCGTCATCGAGATATGCACTGACAAACAACATGTCATTATAGATATACATATCACTGAGGCCGTTCATTAAGGTATAAGTGCCAGAGCTAAGTTTCCCAACATATGATGGTGCAGATTTGTTGGAAACGTTGTAGATGCTTATTTCTTCGTTATAGGTGGCAATATAGGCGTAATTTCCAGATACAACTATCCTTGAAGCACCTGTTAATCTGCTAGCATGAGAGGTTTCCGACATTAGATCTGGGTCCGATGTGTCTGAGATATCGACTATAGTAAAAGCATTCTCTGAGCCAGATGTGATGTAGGCGTAGTCACCCTGAATATCTAATCCAGAAGCGCTGTCTAGTTTGCTAAATTCTCCATCTCCATCATAGATTGACGAAGCTAACGTTGGGTTTTCTGGGTCCGTAGCGTCCACAATTACCAATGAGTTGCCTGCACTTATTGAGGTGACAAATACATATCCGTCTTTAGCTATGACACTAAAAGGGTTAGACATGTCGGCAAAATCATTGTTGTAGACACTGACAACTTCTGAAAGCATTTGTGGGTTAGTTGGGTCGGAAATGTCTACGATTGTTAAAGCAGGGTCTGAATTGACAGCAATTAAATAGGCAATATCATCATCAATATAGACGTCTTGCAAGCCAGTAAGCTCCGAAAATCCAGAGGTAGCATTGGTAACTTCGGCTAAGAGAGAAGCCTGAGAGACTTTATCTGTCATTTGCAACCAAGCTGAGGGTGAGGCGGTGCCGATGCCAACGTTGCCGTCATTGAAGTAGACATTGTCGCCAGAGATGGCCCAGCCAGAAGTTACGGCGAGAACTCTGGATTTGATGTGGCCTAAGTCCAAGGCTAGAGCTGAGATGAGGAAACTGAGGATTAGTAAATAGAGAAATCGTCTTTTCATGGTGACCAAAAATGATTTTTGATTGGTTGATTACTATTTTGCGTTTCACTAGATCCTTCGTCGCTAGCTCCTCAGGATGACACTAGGCTATGGTGGCTACCAACTGCAGCTGGTGGAGCCGTCCGAGGTGTAGACCCAGCCGGTGCCAGATTTACAGATGCAAGTGCGGTATCCAGAGGTGACGGCTATGGAAGAGTCCGTGTCCGAGTCACAAGTAAATGGGGCTGATGAGTTGTTTTTTAGTTTCATAGCTCCATTTATATCTAGACTTGTTTTTGGGTCGCTGGTACCAATGCCGACTTTGCCTTCTGTGGTGGCCGTTAAGGTGTCATAGTCTTCGATTAAGCCAATGATGGTGAGGGCGTCATCGTTGTACGAGGTTGCGTATATGTAGTTGCTATCGACGTCTACTGTAAAAACATTGTCTAATCTATTGAACCCTCCTGTTCCATCCTGAATAGTGGTAACAGGTGATGGATCACTTGGATCTGAGATATCGATAATATTGATTTTATTGTCACCAGAGGTGGCTATACTTGGTGCTACAAGATAATTTCCTATAACTCCAGTTGAGAGGATATCTCGAATGCTAGAAAATTCACCATCTCCATTGTAGACCTCTGAGACAAGGTCTGGGTTAGTTGGGCTGGAGATATCAATAATAGTGATTGAATCATCGTTAGAAGATGTGGCTATGAGATTGGATCCATTTAACTCCAAGTTCCGGACACCTCCAAGTTGTGAAAATTCACCATCTCCGTCGTAAATTTCGAGATCTGCTGAGGGGTAGTTTGGATTACTGATGTTTACAACTGTAATAGAGTTTGAGTTTATAGACGCGATATAGGCATAATTACCTGAAATAACTATACTTCTAGGACTCTGGAATTTGTCGAATAAATCTTGTCCGTGGCTTTTTTCAACTACTAAATCTGGGTCTGTTGGATCTGAGATATCCATTATGGTAAGTGAGTCTTCATTAGCTGAAACGACGTAAGCATAGTCCCCAGAAACAGCCACATCGTGAATTCCATCTAGTTTGTTAAACTCGCCGTCACCGTCATAAACTTCGGATTGTAAGTCAGGATCAGTAGGGTCGGATATATCTATAATTGTTAAGGCATCTTCGGAAGAAGCTGTAACCACATAAGCGTAGTTTCCATAGATCCTAATTTTGTCTATATTGTTTAGTTTATTGAATTCACCATCGCCGTCGTAGACTTCAGATTTTATAACTGGATTGGTAGGGTCTGAAATATCCATGATGGTAAATGAATCGTCTGCGTAAGATCCCACATACGCATAGTTACCTGATACAGTGACTGTGTAGGCACCATTGAGAAGGTTAAATTCTCCGTCGCCGTCGTAGACTTCGGATAAATTAACTGGA
Organism: uncultured bacterium; assembly: GCA_965369335.1. Lineage (GTDB taxonomy): Bacteria > Patescibacteriota > Microgenomatia > UBA1400 > CAYNFZ01 > CBDUQH01. Next base: position 16,043 of record CBDUQH010000004.1, on the reverse strand, counting down.
CTACTTGAATGATCAAATTGAGTTTGGATGTGGAGTGGTGTTTGTGGGGAAGAGGTACCGATGCCGACGTTGCCGTCATTGAAGTAGACATTGTCACCGGAGATAGCCCAGCCGGATGTGACAGCTAGAACTCTAGATTTGATGTGGCCTAAGTCCAAGGCTAGAGCTGAGAGCAAGAAAATGATAATTGCTAGGTAGAGTAAACGCTTCTTCATGTACCCCATAAGTTATTTGTGATTAGTTAATTTATGTTACCAACTACATGTGGTGGAGCCGTCTGAGGTGTAGACCCAGCCAGAAGCTGATTTACAGGTACAGAGACGGTAAGCGGAGTTTAAGGCTAGTGATCCGTCTGTGTCTGAGTCGCAGGTGAACGGAGCTGATGAATTCTTTTTGAGCTTCATGGCACCGTTGATGTCTAGAGAAGCTTTGGGGTCGTTGGTACCGATACCAACTTTGCCGGAGTTGTGCGCGTTGAAGACATGAATATCATCACTATCAAAATTTGCGATTGTAACTGAATTTTCGCTGCTATATGTTCCCAAGAAAAGAGTGTCACCAGAAACCGCAATTTTTCTAGGAGAAGAAATATTGGTAAAGGATCCTTCCCCATCAGTGATCTCATCTACAAGCTGTGGATCACTGGGATTAGAAACATCGACAATAGTGATGGAATTGTCGGCTGAAATGAATAGATAGTTGCCAGATTTAGCGATACCTTCAGGTGAGTTGAGCCTAGAAAACTCACCATCGCCGTCCCAAACCTCAGCAACTAAATCAGGGTCAGATGGATCTGTTATATCGATTATGGTGAGTGCGTTGTCAGAACCTTTTGAAACAACATAAGCATAGTCACCATCAACGACTAAGTTTTCAGGATATGATAATTTACTAAATTCACCGTCTCCATCGTAAACCTCTGACTCCAAAACTGGATCGGTCGGATCGGAAATGTCGGCTATGGTGAGAGAACTATCGTTTGAGGAAACCATGTAGGCATAGCCACTTTGAACATCAACTTGTTTAATGCCGGCAAGTAGACTGAACTCGCCATCTCCATCCCAAATGTCTGATTGAAGATCAGGGTCCGTTTTGTCTGAAATGTCTATTATTGTTAGTCCCTCGGCGGTGACGTATGCATAGTTACCTACAACTTTAACACTTGATCCATATTGGAGCTTGCTAAATTCACCGTCTCCATCGTAAACCTCTGACTCCAAAACTGGATCGGTCGGATCGGAAATGTCTAAAATTGTAAAGCCGTTTTGGCTGTGACCAGATACTAGATAGGCATAATCGCCTACTACATCTATACCTTTTCCTTGCCCAATATAGTTGAAGCTGCTGTTTTTTCCAGGCCATGTTTCTGATTTTTTGATAGGATTGGCCGGATCGGTAACATCAACAATGGTAAGCCCATGATTGTTGGAGTAAATATAAAGATAATTGTCTACGGCCTTGACAGCCCAAGGATTATTCATCCAAGAATATCCACCGACACCGTGTGTGATGACTGATTTGAATTGGATGTTGTCGGGAGAAGCACCTTCTTTGGCTTTAATTTCTAATAATGCTGATGGCGATACTGTGCCGATGCCGACGTTGCCGTCATTGAAGTAGACATTGTCACCGGAGATAGCCCAGCCGGATGTGGTGGCGAGGACGATGGATCGAACATTGAAGAGGTCTAAGTATAGGGTGGAGAGGAGGAGGGCGCTAATTGATAAAAGGAGGAGTCTTTTTTTCATGAGTGTCCTTTATCATTTTTGATTGGTGCCACAAATTTGAGGACTGGGCAGTATAACGACTAGTGTCACATATGTTTTGGTGGAAGGTCAAAGCAGATCTTTTACACACGTCCGTTACTCAAGTAAATGTGATTGATAAATAGTTTGAGATATAGTGATTATTCGGATTTTGGAGGAGATTTAAAAAAGACGGTGGCGAGTGGGTCTTGGTGGAAGAGTCGCCAAGAAGGATCTTGTTGGAGTTGTTGAGTGAGCTGCCAGTTTGTGGGGATGAGGATGGTGTCGGGTTGATATGAGGCTAATTTTGATTGCCAGTTGGGTTTGAGTTGTTGGATGTGGGCAAATTCGTCTAGGAATGATTTGTTGTCGACGATGAAGTTGTCCATGCGACCATCGATAAAGACTTTGTGTGATGGTAGCTGCCAATCGAGGTATCCACCCCAGGTATAGTGATTAAAAATGTGGAGATGGCTGCTGATTGGCTGGAGCTTGGTGAGGGCAAGATAGGGGAAGTTACCAAGTTGGGCATAACACTGAGGACTGGTGTTGGCACAGTGGGTTTTTTGAAGGTTGCTAAAAGTTGGATAAACAATGATAGCTAAAGCAATAAGAGGTGAATATTTTATTGTGGATGTTTTTTGGTTGTGGGTTAATTGGGCTGTGAGTTTGATTAGTAGTGGGATAAGAAAGACAATTGTGGGGAGGAGAAAACGAATTGATCTTAGACTAAGGAATAAAAAGATGGTGAGGATGGCTCGTTGGGATTTGTATTTTTTAAGTGTAAAAATAATGATTGAGGTGATTAAAAGGAATCCCGCTCTTAAAGGGATAGTGCTTTGAGGTAGATGGGGAGAAAGAAGAGGGAGCCAGTCAGTATTTTGAGCTAGGGAAGTGGTGTTGGTGAGCATGGTGGTGATTAGAGTGTAGATTTTGTAGGTGTAGGGGTTGATTAGCGTGGCTGCTGAGGAGACTAGGAAAAGGTAGAGGTAATTCTTTGTAGTGTTTTTGGGAGGTGAAGCGAAAAGAGTTTCTGAGACAATGAAAAGGAGTAAGTAGCTCAGACCGATAATAAAACCCGCGTGGAGATTGGCCCAAAGTAGAAAGATTAGAGGGATAAATATGAGTTTAGTTTGCTTTAGCCAAAGAGAGAAGTGAGATGAAGTTTGCTTTGAGGGTTGAGTGTGGAGGAGGAAGTAGATGAGAGTTAAACCTAGGAATGAGATTAGGTGAGCCCGAAGGCCAATGATTTCAAGGGTTAGTGGGATAGCCAAAATTATAACGGCTATTGAAAGGGAGGTGGGTTTTGAAAGACTTGCTTTTAGCAAGAGGAATAATGAGGTAGCGATAATGACTGAATATAAAAGATTTACTCCCCAGAGATTGAAGGTGTTGAAAAAAGCAATTAAGGTGAGGTCGTGAAGCCACGAATGATTGATGTAGGGGTGGTTGGGAAGAGAAAAAGAGTAAGTGTCTGTGTATTGAATTGATTGATTTTGGAGTATTTGTTGTCCGTTTCTTAGGTGCCAACCTAGATCGGGATCGGTGAGGGGTTGGAATGAGAGGAAGAGGAAACTTAAAAAGATGAGGAAATTTTTTAGTTTGGTTTTAGGAGTCATTTGAAGTTTAGTATAGAGTATCGAGTATAGAAGAAAGGAGGTGGCTTAGAAGGCAGTTGGTTTGAAATGCTAGAAGCCGGTGATGATGGTGGCCTTGTTTGATTTGAATCTGAGGACACCACTCTCTACAGGTATTTTTTCTAGTTGATTACTTTCATTAGTGACTTCCAGTTCTCCTTGAGTAATTTCAGCAAAGATGGGAGTGTGGTCTGGAAGAACTGCTAAGTGCTGTTCGATGCCAGGGGCAATGATTCTTTTGGCTGTGCCTTCAAAAATAACCTTATCAGGAGTGACTATGACTAGCTGAAATTTTTCTGATGGGGTTGGATCTGGCATTGAGATTGCCTAATGAGTTAATGGATTTGTGATTGAGTTTATTTGACGGTGAGACCCAGTTCCTTGGCTTTGGCGGGGGCTTCATCGACGTTACCTATGAGATAAAATGGCTCGTCGGTGTATTGATCGTACTCCCCTGAGAGGATGGCTTTAACTCCAGCTACTGTGTCTGGACGGGTAATGTATTTTCCAGGGATATTGGTAAATTGTTCGGCGGTGTAAAAAGGTTGAGAGAAAAATTTGATAAGTTTTTTGGCTCTAGCAACGGTTAATTTTTCTTGTTCTGAAAGCTCACCTTCTCCCAAAATGGCAATAATGTTTTGGAGTGAGCGGTAGCGTTCTAAGATTTTTAAAGTTTCTTTGAGGGTTTTGTAGTGTTCTTCACCTAAGACATCTTCTCCTACTGAAGAGCTTGAAGCGAGTGGATCCATGGCTGGAAAGATTTTTTGCTGGGCTATTTTACGATCGAGAACCACGACTGAGTCTAGATAGGAAAAAATGGCTTGAATAGCAGGGTCAGAAAAGTCGTCGGCTGGGACGTAAACGGCTTGAACTGAAGTGATAGATCCTCCAGGTGTAGAGACGATTCTTTCTTGAATGGCGCCGAGTTCTGAGTTCATAGTTGATTGATAACCAGTTTCGGAAGGGATACGACCCAATACTGTGGAGATTTCTGCACCGGCTTGGATAAAGCGAAAAATGTTGTCGATAAAAAGAAGAATTTCTTTTCCAGTTAAGTCTCTAAAATATTCCGCAAGGGTAACACCAGTGAGTGGGGTTCGAAAACGCATAGCAGGATATTCATTCATTTGTCCCAAGACAATGGCGACGTTTTCTAAGACGTGGGTTTCTTTTAGTGTCAGATAGAGCTCATTGCCTTCGCGAGTTCTCTCCCCTACTCCAGCGAAAACTGATTTGGTACCGTGTTTGATGGTGGTGTTATGGATAATTTCGGTAACTAATTGGGTCTTGCCAACTCCAGCACCACCAAAGAAGCCAATTTTTCCACCTTGAATGAATGGAGTAAAAAAATCGAGAGATTTAATGCCTGTTTCAACAATGGCTGAGGGACTTTTTACTTCTTCAAAAGTAGGGCTTTTGATGTGGATGGGGGCGGTTTCTGTAGTGTGAATGGGGCCGGCATTGTCGACAGGATTGCCAAAGACGTTGATAATGCGACCGAGCATGTCTGTGCCCACTGGTACGTGGAGAACATCACCGGTGTCTTCGACAGGCATTCCCAGTTGTAAACCAGTAGTTGGAGACATGGCAAGGCAGCGGGCGACGTGGTTGTTTAAGTGTTCAAAGACTTCAAGGATTAGTTTGGTCTTGTTTTGGACTTCCAAAGCGTTGTAGATGTCTGGGAGTTCAAGTGGATAATGTACATCGACAACGGGACCTTTGATAGCCACAATTCTACCTGTAGGACGAAAGTTTTTGGATGTCTTTTCAATAATTGGTTTTTTGTTGGTCATAAACAGTAAAATTTTTAATCTTCTTCGTCCCAAAGTGCACGACCGGCTTGGACTTCTTGAATTTTTTTATCGATAAGTTTTCGCCGAGCCTTGTTGTATTGTAGTTGGAGTTCTTTGAGCAGGTCGTCGGCGTTGTCGGCAGCTGTTTTCATGGCCATCATTTGTGAGGTATAAAGTGATAGTTTTGAGTCAAGGATTTGTTGGCGAAAAAGAGCATATCTGAGTTTAGCAGTTATTGATTTAATAAGCTGTTCGATGCCAGGTTCGAAAATAAATTTACCCTCTTGTTGTTCTTTTTTGATTTCGACTTCTTTAATATGAGGTACTGAAAGTTCGATAAAAACGACTTCTCTGGTGATGGTGTTGATATATTTAGAGTAAACCATATAGATTTGATCGTAGTGATAAAACATGTTAATTAAGGGGCGTAAATCTTCAATTTGGACTTGCTCAGGGACGTTGTAAGGATAGTATTTGAGGTTATATTGTCTAGCAGCTCTGTTAAAGTATTCTTGGCCTTTGGAGCCAATTACAAAGTAGTCGGCAGTTTTATGCTCAGGGATGATAGTTTCAATTTTTTTGATGATGTCTGTATTGTAACTACCACTAAGCCCTTGGTTGGAAGTGACTACGATAATGGCTGTAGTTAGTTCTTCAGGTGTCTTGTCTTTGTCTTTTTTTTTCGAGCTTTTTTTGAGTTGTAATTCTTCTTCAATTTTTTTGGTTCTTTCTAGTTCTAACTCCCGAAGAATAATGGTAGCTTCATCAACAAACCTTCTTGAATCCATAACTAATTTTCTGAGCTTAACCATACGACCGGCAGCTATTTGCTGAAGACTGTTGGCAAAGTCACCGACAGATTTAACGACAGTTTTTTCTTCTTTAATTTCGTTGATGTTGGCCATGCGATAAGTATAGAGTATTTTCTATGACTTGTTGAAGAGGGGTGATACTTGGGGGTTATTGGTTAACTACTCTTTCTTTTCTTCTTCAGGAGGTGGTTCTGCTTTTTTGTTGGGAGGGAGAGGAATGTCAAATTTGGTACAAAAATCTTTGAATAAATCGTCAAGGTAAGGGTTTATTTCATCTATCTTTTTGGCTTCATCTATTTTTTTGACAATACTATCGTCTCTTTTTTCTCTATAGAAAGTGATGATGTTTTCTTTGTAGATTATGGCGTGTTCTAGTTCTAGATGATCCATCCTAGGAGACGTGCCAATACCTAGGAGGATGACCGTTTCATCTCGGGAGAGATTTAGATCAGATGCTTGAGCTAAGATTTCTCTAACTCTTTTGCCTCTTTTAATATCTCTAATAGTGTCGTCGCTGACCTCGGTGTTGATAGTTTCAAAAGATTTAACTTCGTTGTATCTAGCAAGAGTACGGCCGGCAAGTTCGCCAACTTTGGCTAGAAGTTTGGTTTGAACTTTGCTTCCGATACGTGATACTGAAGCACCTGAGTTAACAGCGGGAAGAATACCCTCGTGCATCATGTTTGAGTCGAGGTAGATGTGACCATCAGTGATAGACATGAGGTTGGTGATGATGTAGTCAGATAAATCTCCTGCTTGAGTCTCGGCTACAGGTAGTGCTGTGATTGAACCTCCACTGAGAGCTTTGCTAAGTCGTGAGGCTCTTTCTAGCAACCTTGAGTGCAAGAAGAAGATATCTCCAGGATAAGCGTCGCGTCCAGGTGATCTTTTTAAAAGTAGTGAGACTTGGCGATAGGCTTTGGCTTGTTTGGATAGGTCATCATAGACAATGATAACGTCTTTGCCGTTGTACATTAGGTGTTCAGCTATAGCTGTTCCGGCATAGGGCGAGATGTATTGAAGTGTTGGAGGTTCGTCGGCAAGAGCAAAAACTAATGTTGTGTATTTCATTGCATCTCGTTGTTCTAAAAGTTCTAAAGTGGCTTTGGCTTTGGCTGCTTGGATTCCAATGCCAACATAGACACAATAGACATTTCGACCTTTTTGGTTGGAAATCATGTCTAACATGGTTCGGCTTTTACCCGTCTTTCTATCGCCTACGACTAGTTCTCTTTGGCCTTTACCGATGGGGATAGAGGCGTCGATGACGGCTAGTCCCGTGACCACTCCTTCACTAACTGGGTCTCTGTCATTAACTCCTGGAGCAGGGAACTCGACGTCACGAAAAGCTTCGGCTTTTACCGGGCCTTTGCCATCCATAGGCCTGCCAAGAGGGTCGACAACTCTACCGAGGAGATTTTTACCGACAGGCATTTTTAGTTTGCTGCCGGTTGATCTGACTTGGTCACCTCTTTTGATGACTGAATAGTCTTCTAAAGCAACGGCTTCAACGCGGTCTTCTCTGATACCGAGGATGAGAGCTTTTTGTGAACCTTTTTTGGTGCGGATTTCGATTATTTCTTCAATAGTGGCTTTATCTAGTCCAGTGGCTTGAACAACACCGTCGCCAACGTAGATGACTTCTCCAATTTGGCTGACTTTACTTTCTTCAACATCTTGAGGGAAAGCAAAATCTAAAATTTTTGGGAAGGTGAGTTTACTTTTGTTGTCGGATTTAATTTGTCGATCTTGAGCTGATTCGGGTTTGAAGTCGACTGACTGAGCAACGTCTTCGAATAAGTCTTCAATTTTTTTTACAAACTGACTCATAGTTGTAAGTTGTTAGTTTTGTGAATTAATGATACTTAGGGAGAGAGTTAAATGAAAGATGCTGGCTGGGCAATGACTAGTCAGGCTGGTGCCGACCGATTTGTTTTTCGGTGGTATTGATTGAGCTGAGCCACTGTCTTTGAAATTGCTGGAATTTTGATCTTAGTGAGTAGTCGTAGATCATGTTTTCAACTCTAATTTGGGCGCCACCCATAATTGAAGGATTGACCTCATAGCTCAATAGCACTTTGTAGCCAAATGATTTTGATAAATCTAGGGCAATAGCTCTTAAATCTACAGGTGAGAGCTTGATGGCTGTGGTAAGGTGGAGGATACCTAATTCTTCGGTCGCCATTTGAAATTCCTGGACGAATTTGTCGAAGTAGTCTATCTTGTCGGAAGTAAAAACCCAGTAGGTGTTTTTACCTAATAAGTCTGAAAAAAATTCTTGTAGAAGAGGGGTGTCGATTGTTTGAATGAGAAATAATAGTTGGCGGTTTTTTTGGGCATCGGTGAGTGAGTCGTCAGAAATAATGAAGTTTGCATGGTTTTTGAAGGCTTTGTTTTGAGCTAATTGTTCAAGATTGTCTGAAACGCTTTTTAAAGTTTCAGTTAAGTGAATTCTTTCTAGTAGTTTGTCAATTAAGGCTTTTGTAGCTTTCATGATCTTGATTTGTCCGCTTTTATTTCATCTAGAGCTTTTTTTATTAGCTGCTTGTGTTTTTGCTCGTCTAGGGCTTCTTCAGTGACTTTTTCGGTGATGGCCATGACCATTTTGACTAGATTTCTTTCTACCTCTTTGTGTCTAGCCTCTCTATATTCTTGGATTTCTACTTCTGCTTGCTGAAATAAGTCTTCAATTTCACCTTTAGCAGAACTGATTATTTCTCGTCTTTGAGCTTTGGCGTCATCAATAATTTCTTCATATTCTTTTTGAGCATTTTGTTCAAAACTTTCCATAGCATCTTGGACTCTTTTGACTATGGCGGCTGCTTTGGCGACTCTGATATCGGCGTGCTTGGAGGCTTCTTTTTTGTGGAGTTCAATTTGTTGTTTGGCAGTTTTGAGAAATTTGGTGAGTTCACTCTCGTGGTGCTTTGTGCGCCTGAGAAAATAGAATACAAGAAGAATGATGTAGGCGACTGTGACGGCGGTATAGATGATCCAGACTTTATTCATGGGCAGTTTGACTACGCAAATATGGCTCTGCAAAGCAGAGTTAGTTAAACTTTAGCAATTTGCATGGGTGAAATCAATCTGAATAGGAACTTAGAGGTTAAGCAAGCTTGAATATGGTGAAGTTACCTGACAATGAGGAATGAGGCAAAAACTGCCAAACCTGCTGCGGCGATGAAGGCTATGATGCTTATATATAGGTTAAATTTAAGTTTGCCTTTAGCAAATGGGTTTCGGCCTAATGCTTCTAGACCTCGGCTAGCCATGATGCCTCCACCGATACTGGCACCAAGAATACCAATTCCAGCAGCCAAACCTGCACCAATAAAACGAGCAATAGTGAATTTGTTTAGATCTTTGTCTTGGAGTAGATCTTTGAGTTTGCCAGCGACAGATTCGCCTAAGACTTCACCCAAACTACCTCCACCCAAACCGCCTGCCCCGGCACCTGCACCGGCTCCGAATGGTGGAATATCTGAAAGTTGAGGGTCTCCTTGGACTTCGAAAATATTACTAACACCGACCATGCCATCTCCAGCTGCGGTGACGGTTACTTCAGGATGTCCCAGACTAATAATTGATTGGACGTACCAAATACCATCGGCGCTGGGCTGAACTATTTCTGGATCGATGGTGCCTGTGGTGTCTGCAAGAATGATGGGGCCACCATAGTCGGTTAAGAAATTATTTACTGAGTCTTTGGCTGCGATAGAGATGGTGAATGGCTCCCCTACTGTTTGTGGGCTTTCGATTTCTTCGATAATGAGCCGGCGGTTAAGACCAGTGCCGACACTACCAACTACTCTAGCTACTTTGACAATGTCTCCTTGTGTGGCTGTGACGGTAACGGTACCAATACCTGATTCTGAAGCGGTTAGGAGAACAGTGTCTGAAGAGGTTTGAGTAAGAGTACCTAAGTCACCTGATACTTCGAAATTAAAATTTACGTTAGCAACTGTGTTACCGAAGATATCAACACCTTCGGCAACGATGGGGATTCTGGCGTTTTCTAGAGCAGTGATGACGTCTGGATCGATGATAACATCTGAAAGTACCCCAGATGAGGTGGCGGTACCGCTAGAACTTGACGTGGTGGCAGTTGGTGTGGGAGTTGGTGTAGGCGAAGGAGATGGGGTTGGCGATGGACTAGGAGAAGGGGCGGGAGTACTGCTACCGCCACTACCACCACTGCCTTCAACAGGGTCGTTGATGACGCTTACAGAAGCTGTGGTACCAACTCCTCCGGTAACTGCTGTGACAGTGTTTAAGTAAGTACCAACAGTGGAACCAGCAGTGAATACTCCAGTGCCATCAATACTTCCTCCACCGTTGGCGACGCCCCAAGTAATTGTAGACAGAGTCTTTTCGTTTAAATACTGGTCATAACCTTTTAAGGTGAAGGGCAAAATACTTCCTACAGGGATGACTCCAAGAGATGGAGTGAGGCTTAAGGAAATCAGGACTCCTGGAGTGGCAGTTTCATAAAAATTAACTGCAGTGGTGATACCACTGGCTAAGTTGGCTTGGACTATGTAGGTGCCTGTTTTTCGACCTAGAGTGAGAAGAGTGGAGACATTGCCACTACCATTGCTGGTTCCCGAGCTTGCGCTGAGTGTTTGGCTGGTGGCGTTGGGAGGGTAACTAGTGATAGCAAAATTTACGTTTCGACTGGAGATGGGGTTGTTAAAAGGATCAACTACTTTAACAGTTAAGGCACTGCCGAGTTGAGTGTTGACTGTTCCGCTTTGGTTGTTGCCTCCAGTGATCGTCATAAAAGGGATACGGCTATCGGCAGCGACAGAGAAACTTGACGTGGAATCGACAATACTTGAATATGAAGCAGTGATTTGGGTGCTACCTGCTTCTGTAATATAGACGGTGCCTGTCCAAACCCCCTCCTCAAAATTACCAGTTGAAGTGGGGTAGATGGTGGCAGACGTGTCGGTTAGGTTGACTGAGTCAGAGAAAGAGGTAACGATTTGGTTGCTTGAATCTTTGGCGGTAATGGTGATTAGAAAAGGAAAGCCGGCAATTTTGGCACCACCTGATGTGAAGTCATTGAAAGTGAAGTTATCGAGCTGGGCATGAACTTGAGTTGGATTCTTGGCAACAAAAAGAGAAAGAAGTAAGATGGTAGTTAAGATGAATTTTTTAGGCATACAAAAAATAGCTCTGTTTTAACAGGTGGTCTCATCTTAACTTGTGGTTGGGTAGAGGTGCAATAATATAAAGGAGCAAAGATGTTGTTTATTGATGAAAAAAGTGGAGTAGATAAAGAGGCACTAAGAGAGTACGTGCTTGGTAAACTGAAAGACTTGTTGGCAACTACAGAAGGATTATTACATGATGAAAAAAGCAGCAAGTTTTGGGATGCAGCGAAGAATAGTTTGACAGAAATTGAGGATGAAAATGAAAAAGAAGAGTTTGAATCAGCCTTAGAACAAGTGGTGGAAGTCGATCAATTTATTAAAAGTTGGATACAAAATTCAGTTGAGAGTAGTGAGCGATTTGAGTTTTTTATTCTCACAAAAGCTGAAGAAGTAAGCAGCGGGGACCAAGCTAAGGATTATTTTTGGGCTATGCAGATTAGACATGACCAATTGGTTGCTCTGGTAAGGGTATTGGAAAAACTGGTAGAGCATATGAATGAATGGCTTCAGATAAAGCCAAATGAATTGTTTAATAGTCCTGTGTTTGCAGGCCTTTGCGAGTATGGATTGGAAGATCAAGTCTATTTGGAAGCGGAGTCGATCGCGAAACAGAAAAATAAGTTCTTAGAGTAGTTATTTTTTGTGCTTTTTTTGATACTATAGGGACGGAAAGAGCTTTCTAATTACAGAAAATTGGAGGCTGTAAGAGGGATGATTAATTTGTACAGTTCCGAATTCAGAGACGAATTGATAGTTACTGGGTTGGTTTTGGTCTTGGCAGCTAGTAGTAGTTATTTTTTTCTGGATCAAGTATTGTTTGAACAAAAAGAAGCTGGTATTTCTGAGGAAAGTGTAAAAGGAATTCTTGATACTTTGGAACAAGCTAATGTAGAAAATGACCAAAATATTGGCCTAAATCCAGAGAATCAAGCTTTAATATCAGAAACTACATTGGAGTCGCCCAGTCCCACTCCTAGCCCAAGTCCAAGTCCTTCACCGACACCAATTGAAAACGTAGTTGAAATACCTTTGGGGTCGGGGAAAAATTTTGAAAATGAGTATTACAAAGCAAATTTTAGTGCTCCTAGGTTAGTATCTGGCAACTCAACTGTTTTTAAAGTAGATGTGGTTCTGGCTAATATTAGCATTGGCGATGAAGGGTTTATTAATCGGCTACATGCAACCATTATTAAAGATGGAGAAGTGCTAATTAGTGAAGCGGCAATGAATAATACAGAGTTAAAAACTGTGAAAGTGGGAGAACAAATTACATTTACTGCAAGCATGAGCTTGGTTCCTGGCACTGATGTATCTGAAGTTAGGTTTGCTCCAGGAGATGAATATCCGGTTGTGAGTTTTGATGTGGGAGCGATATAGCAAACTTTACCGACCTTGCAGCTGATTTGTGATTTTAGACACAATTTTAGACGTTTTTTACAAGGTCGGTATGAGTGTTTTTTGTTGATATATAAGCATTAATGTGTTTTGTTGTCGCCAAGTGATTGACAGTGTGGTTAGTAGAGGCATACTATTATTGTTAAGGGCACACAGATGTGTGTCACATTATGTATTATTTAGTCGGACTGCCTAAAAATGGACGTGTTGATGTTCGGTTGGGAGTTGCCTCCAAACAACAGTGGAGGACTTGGAGTTGCTTGTCATGGTCTGGCTAAAGGTTTGAGCCATCATGGAGTAAATATTTCCTTTGCTTTACCTCGCAGGTTGTCGACTGATATTTCTTTTATGAAGATTTTAGAGCATACTCTGACTGGAGTTAATATTACTGCGATAAATTCTTTGTTGGAAGCTTACCTGAGTAAAGAAGAATATCAAGATTTGAGATCTGAGCTGAATGAACTGGAACTGAAAATGTATTCTGGCTCTATGTATGATGAAGCTTTGAGATTTGGAGATATGGCAAAAGATTGGTCCAGAAATCAAAAACATGAAATTATACACGTACATGACTGGATGACTTACCCCGCTGGAATCAAAGCCCGCAAGATTTCGGGCAAGCCACTGGTGGCACATATACATGCTACAGAGTACGACAGGACAGGAGGAAATGTTAATGAACAAATTGCTGATATTGAGTATCAAGGTTTGAATCGAGCTGATAAAGTGATTGCTGTGTCGCACTATACTAAAGATGTAGTGAATAAATACTACGGGGTTCCTAAAGATAGGATTGAAGTGATACATAATGGGGTCGATTTAAATGAGTTTAGCGTTCATAAGTTAAGAGAGTTGTTTCCAAGAGATAAAATCGTTTTATTCGTTGGCAGACTGACATATCAAAAAGGAGTTAACTATTTACTAGAATCAGCTGTTGAAGTGCTTAAGACTCATCCGAGAACCATATTTTTGATTGTGGGGCATGGAGATATGTATCAAAAATTGGTTTTGGATGCGGCAAAATTGGGTATTGGCAATAGAACTATCTTTCCAGGATTTTTAACAGGGGAAAAACTTAGAGATTGCTATCAGATGGCTGATGTATTTGTAATGCCTTCAGTATCTGAACCTTATGGAATTGTGGCTTTGGAGGCTTTAGCCTCTGGCACTCCATCTGTAATATCGAAGCAATCGGGAGTTTCAGAGACACTGAATAGTGTTTTGAAAGTTGATTTTTGGGATACTAAAATGATGGCTGAAAAAATTTCGACACTTTTAGAGTACCCTAGTTTTGCAAAAGAGATGGCCAGTATGGCAAAACGTGAGGCAGCGATGCTGACTTGGGACAGCGCAGCGGAAAAAACACTAGCTGTTTATAAGCAGTTAATATAAATATCAAAGTGTCGAAGATGAAATCTGTGGTTTTGTATTTTCATGTTCATCAACCTTTTAGGTTGAAAAATTATCCTTTTTTTTCTATAGGAGAAGATAGAGATTATTTTAGTAATCCTAGATTGGATAGGTTGGATAACGAAAAAATACTGAAGAAGGTTGCAGAAAAGTGTTATTTAAAGGCTAATGCAGTGCTGCTTGAAAACTTGAAGAGGAGTGATGATTTTAAGGTTTCATTTTCTATCTCTGGTTTGGCTTTGGAGCAGTTTGATGAGTTTATGCCTGAGGTTTTGGAGTCTTTTAAGAGCCTAGTTGATACTGGCAAGGTTGAGTTGGTGAATGAGACCTACTATCACAGTTTAGCTTATATGTATTCTGAGGAAGAGTTTGTGAGTCAAGTAAAAATGCATGCCAAGGCGATGAAAGACATTTTTGGCTATGAAACTAGAGCTTTTAGGAATACAGAGCTGATTTACAATAATGAATTGGCAGATATTGTGGCAGAGATGGGATTTGAGACGGTTTTGGCTGAGGGAGTTGATAGGTATTTGGGATGGAGAAGCCCAAATAATGTTTATACACCGCCAGGAAATAAGAGAGTGAAGTTGTTGTTAAAAAATTACAAATTGTCTGATGATATTGCTTTTAGATTTACGGATAAGGAATGGGATGGCTGGCCGCTTACTGCTGAAAAATTTAGTAGTTGGCTGGCAAGTTCTGAAGGGGATTTGGTTAACCTTTTTATGGATTATGAAACTTTTGGTGAACATCAATGGGAAGAGAGTGGGATTTTGGAGTTTTTAGGACAACTACCTGAGAAAGCGAGTGACAAAGGGCTTAAATTTATGACGGTTTCAGAAGCGAGCGCTACTTATGACTGCGTGGGGGTGGTGAATATACCTGATTATACATCTTGGGCTGATGTGGAAAGGGATGTGTCAGCATGGACATCAAACCCACTACAACAAACGGCGCTGGCAAGCCTATTTATGATGGAGAAGAAAGTAGTTGGATCCAAAGATGAGAAATTAATTGATGATTGGAGAAAACTTACTACTAGTGATCATTTTTACTACATGAGTATGAAAAGTAACCTGGATGGCGAAGTTCATAAATATTTTTCTCCTAATGAGTCTGCTTTTGAAGCTTATGAGAATTTTATGAATGTGCTTCATGATGTTAAACAAAGAGCGGAGGCTTATTGAAAATACCTAATCGCTATGCGAAGCCAAAATGGCAAGCAAAAGTTAAACCTGATTCAAAAGGCTTTTTTTTTGGTAATGGTGGTTCAGTTTTATCTATCTGGGATTTAAAACAAGAACTGGTTAAGATGCCAGAAGACTTTTTTTTAACTCACGTGAGTGGGCCAAAAAATGATTTAGCAGATTGGTTAGAATTTTGTGTGATGGATTTGGGTTTAGCTGATATGCTGAGAAAGAGAAACTATAGGTGGGGAATGATTGTCGATTTGGAAAGCTATATGGATCAGCAAGCTGACATCCCTAAATACCTTGCTAAAAGATGGCTGGGTGAATATGAAAATTTCATTTGTAAAAGCGGAGATGAGTTTAACTGTTTAAAAAAAATGGTAGATGTGATGGATGGTTTAGACGATGAGACGTGGGAGTATCATTTGGAAAGAAGCCCAAATGATTTTTCAGTATGGTTAGTTGATGTGGTTGGAGATTATGAATTGGGGCAAGAGATTGATGGATGTGGGAATCTAATCAAAGCAGTTAGGCTTGTAAGAGATCGAATTGCTTTGCTTGATGAGTTGGTAAAGGATTGATTGGTGTTTGAGTATTTATTTTTTTTTGGTACAGTGATGGCATGAGTAAGAAAAAGAAAAATAAAGAGGTCAGGAAAAAAAATACTAACTTTTTAGGATTGGTTGATTTATTTGACTTGGTTGTTTTGGGCTCCATGAGTGTATATGCATGGCTGGTGTGGGTGCCAACCAAGTTTTTGCCCTATTATATGGATACGGCCTTTTTTACGGTTGAATCAACGAGATGGTTGGTGGCTAGAAATTTTTTACCTTTTGTGCTTTTGGAGTTGAATACGGCGCACCCCCCTTTGTTTATGTTGTTGCTTGGCATGGGTTGGAAGTTGT
>CBDUQH010000003.1:0-25415 GCA_965369335.1 uncultured bacterium | reverse complement strand
ATGGGCGAGTGTGGGGAAGTAAAAAGCTTGGTTTGTATTGTGTCGCACAATAATACTTTTGCGACATATAGCCAAGAGGTTTGGAGGAGTGTCTTTTTTTGCTTTTTTACAAAAATATCGAATTACTTAATTGTTAAATTACTGGATATTAAGCCAGGTATTTAATTGTTTTTTACTTCTCCGTTTTAAGCGGCTAAATATTGTTTTGGCTGTTTGTATAAAAACCCGAAACCTAATTGTAGGTTTTGGTAAAGATTTAACATTTATACATAAACGTGGATATATCACATTATTTCTGTAAAGCCGAGATTGGTTTTAATGGCTAGTTGGTCATCTTTTAAATAAAAAGCCGTTTAAGAGCATCTGAGAGCGTCTGTATCTGGTATGAGGGTCTAAAAAAGATAAAAAGAGGGCGTTTTAAGATATTTATGGAAAGTGTGGTGTTTAATTTGAAAATCGTTTGGTAGTGATTAAGTGTTATTGGTAAATAATCTGTCAAACTGATTTTTTAAGAGCTTGTGAGGGTTGTGTGTTTAATGTCACGGTGAATGAGTTGGAGACTTGCAGGCTAGATTTTATGTCGCACAATTTTTGCTTGTTTAAATGAATTATTGTAGTATGGAGTTAATTAGTAAAATTGGGATAAATTTTGAGAGGAACTATAATTTTTTAAAGTAGGTGAGTGTAAAGCTGTGGGCACTCTCCCCTACTCTGGTGAGACAGGTTGATGTATTTATAAATACATTTATACGGTCTAACAAAATAAATTAGCACATTTGGTGTGTTTAACTGTATCAAATATATACAAAACATATACCCCAAAAGGATTGATGTATGGCTAAATGTGTTTAGCCTAAGTGTCTGTCAGGCAGGAATATGTAGTGATAACGTCTTATAATTTTAAATTAAATGCTGAAAAGAAAGTATGAAAAAAAAACCTATTGATCAATTAATTTTGAGTTTTTTGGAACACTTAGAGGTTGAACGTAACGTAAGCAGATTAACGGTAAGAAATTATCATCACTATTTAAGAAGATTTGAGGGGTGGTTTAAAGAAAAACATGGAAGTAATATTTTTGATTTGGATTTGGAGAAGGTAAGAAAATATCGGTTGTATCTTTCGAGGTTTAAAGATGACCACAATGAAGGATTGTCGTTGGTGACGCAAAGTTATCATATTATTGCTTTGAGATCGTTTTTAAAGTGGCTGGTGAAAAATGATTTGGATGTCTTGTCGCCTGAAAAAATAGATTTACCTAAGGCAGAAAGTAAATCACTTAAATTTTTAAACGACGATCAAGTGGAGAGGTTAATGAGGTCTCCTGATGTTGATGAAGAAGCCGGCTTGCGAGATCGAGCTATTTTAGAAGTACTGTTTTCAACTGGACTTAGGGTTTCTGAGTTGGCCAAGCTAAACAAAGAAAAAATTGATTTTAAAACTAGAGAGTTTGGAATAATTGGAAAAGGAGGTCGAGCGAGAGTGGTTTTTTTATCTGAAAAGGCCGCGTACTGGTTGAAAAGGTATTTTGATGAGCGAGAAGATGATTGGAAGCCAGCATTTATTCGTTATGCAAAAAGTAAAATTCCTGATGATCCCAATGGTGAAGATATGCGCTTGAGTGTAAGGAGTGTTCAAAGGATTGTTGAAAAGTATAGGAAGAAAGCAAAGTTGCCGGTTGAGATTACTCCCCATGGAATGAGACACACTTTTGCCACTGACTTGCTGTCTCAGGGAGCTGGTTTGAGAGAGGTGCAAGAGATGCTAGGACATAAAAATATTTCAACAACACAGATTTATACTCATGTGACTAATCCTCAACTTAAAAAAGTGCACAAAAAATACCACTCAGGGAATAAATAGGGTTGACTAATTTGTAAAAAAGGTTGATATTAGGGTTATTGTGTCAGTGGAATCAAACATAGTTAATTTTAGTGAGTTAGAGATAAACCAAGGTCAATCTCCGGCTGATTTTTTTGCGACAAACAGAGATCAGTTGATAACCGGTGGAAGAATGTATGTTTCCTTTCCGCTAACTAGTGCCGGTGCGAGATGGTTAGCTGATGTGAGTAACAGTGAATGGGGTTCAGTTGAAAAGGCGATGTGGTCACTTAGAATAAATTCGATGATTTATGACAAAATTTGGAGAGGTTTGGTTGATAGCGGAGAGAAGCTAGAAAATATTGTTGTTGAATATGGTGATGGTGGTGATTTGGTTTGGGGGGCGGGTTCTAGAAGTATGTGCTTGAAACAAGTTGAGAGTGTTACTTTTCCGAGTAAGATTGGAAAAAGATGGAGTGCGGAGATAGATTATTTGAGTTTTTGGTTTTATTACCTGTCAGGAATTAGTGCTGAGGGAGCGATTGATTTTGAAAAAAAATTGAATAGTGGTCGTTTGGGTATAGATAGAGATATGTTTAGTAACTATGAGAAAAGTAATGAAGAAAGACGGGGCTTGTATGGTCAGTTTGTGGAAGGGTTTTTGTCAGATCTAAATGAGTATGATATTGATCCTGTCTCAGCAGTATGTTTTTTTCCTGGTGCTGGGGCATCTTTGGGTTGTGAGATAGAAGGTGTGTTGACGCAGCGACTAGGGGTACAGAGATATTTATTGGTATTTGATGAAAATAATAGTCAAATTGGATTGGTGAATAATTATGTGTGGCGATGGGCGGAGAAGTATCGAAATGGAGATTTTGAGATAGAGAAGGTTGCTGGAGATGGGAAAAGTTTAGTAAGACTACTCCCCTTGTGAAAATAGGGCTATAATTGGTTTTTATGGCTAAAAAGAATTTTAACTCCACATTGTTTGTATTGATGGTCATCATGTTGGTGAATGCGTTGTCTTATGGCACTATCATTCCCCTACTCTACCCTTATGCTTCGAAGTTTGGAATTAATGCTATTAGCCTGTCCTGGTTGATGGCTTCCTTTTCTGCGGCACAGTTTTTGGCAACTCCAGTGATTGGTAGAATGTCCGACAAGTATGGCAGAAAACCAATGCTTTTAGGCTCGTTGATGGGTACGAGTTTGTCTTTGGCATTGTTTGCTTCGGCTTGGTCGGTGCCGTTGTTGTTTGCCTCAAGGATATTGGATGGGATAACTGGTGGAAACATCTCGGTGGCACAGGCAGTGATTGCTGATAGCAGTGAAGGTAAGGAGAGGTCGAAAGCTATGGGTATGTTGTGGGCTGCTTTTGGATTTGGTTTTTTGGTTGGTCCAGCTATAGGTGGTGTGCTGAGTAGTTGGAATTTATCATTGCCTTTTTGGTTTGCTTCAGGCCTGGCTTTAGTTGGGGTGTTGTTGGGAGTTTTGATAATGCCTGAGACCTTGGATAAGGAGAACCAAAAGAAGGCTTCTAAAGAGTCGTTGTTTAATTTTGGGAGTATGGTAACGGCTTTGTTTACAGATGGTGTTGGGGTGATATTGATGGTGACTTTACTAGCGACTTTGGCACATACGACCTGGATAATAGGGTTTCAAACATTTACAGTCGATGTGTTGAGATTGGACACTGTTAAGATTGGATTGTTGTTTGCTGGTGCTGGACTAATGAGTATTTTAATGCAAGGTTTTGGCTTGAGATGGTTGGTGTATAAGTTTGAGAGTGAAAAGTTGTTACTGTTGGCGGGATTGGGAATTGCGAGTTTGATGTTGGCAGGTTTTACTTTGAGTGGGAGTTTAAAAACTTTTTCGATAGGGGTGTTTGGTTATATGATTGGTTTTTCTTTGATACAGCCAATGATTACTTCTTTGTTGTCTCAGATGACTAACTCTGAAGATCAAGGAGCAGTTTTGGGAATAAACCAATCCTACATGTCTTTGGGACAAATATTGGGTCCATTAATAGCTGGTTTAGTTGTGTCTAAAAGCGTTTATTGGGTGTTTGCGGTGGCGGCTGTGATTATGATGTGTACTTGGGTGATATCTGGCCTGAGATTGAGGAGAAAGGTGGCTTCTTATGATTGGAAATAGGCTACTTTTTTAAAAATACTGTTTGGGTTGGGTATGCTATTTCTATTTTATTTTTCTCGAGGGTTTTGATGATATTTAAGTTGACAGTTTGTTTGGCGTCCATGTAGTGTTGGAAGTCGGTGTGGTTATAGTGATAAACAACTTCGTAAATTAGTGCAGAGTCTCCAAACTGACTTAAGTGAGCTCTGTCAAAATTGGTGTCATTGACGGTGGTAACAGCTTGTTTGATTAATTGTGGTATTTTTTCGAGTTTACTACTTGGAGTTTGGTAAGAGATTCCAAGTTCAAAACTAACTCGACGCTTGTTTTTGGGAACAATGTTTTGAACGGCTGTATCAGTGAGCTTTTGGTTGGGAATCACTATTTCTCCCCCATCGATTGATCTGATTCTGGTCGATCTGGCGCCAATTTTTTTGACTGTGCCTTTTTTGCCGTCGACGTCTATGACATCACCGATTTTGAATGGTTTGTCTAGGTAAATTACCATTGAACTGAACAGGTCGCTTAAGATGTTTTTGGCAGCCATGGCAACGGCAATTCCACCAATACCTAAACTGGCGAGGACTGTTGAGATGTTGAAACCAAGATTAGAAAGAATGAGTAATGTGGCTAAACACCACAAAGTGATTTTTGTGATGAGTTTAATTGCTGAGACGGCAGATTTTGAAGTTTGGTTCGATTTGGGATCTGTGTATTTGGCGGCTAAAAAGTCGATGACGATGTTGATAGAAGTGATGGTTTGAAAAACGGCCCAAGTGATAAGCAAGATGGTGACAAGTTGGTGGAGTTTTGTGGGTACTTGGAGTAAAAATAGAGAAAAATATACAGCTACAAAGGAATAAAAAGGCGGCTTGATTGAGCTGAATATTTTAATTAAAGTATCGTCTATGTCGGTTCTAGTTGATTCAGCGATTTTGGTGAGTTTGAAGAGTATTAGGCTTTGGAAGATTTTTAAAGATATAGAAAGTAGGATAAAACTAACTGAGGCTGTCAGGTACTGTTGGAGGCTGTTGCCAAAAAAGATTGTGTTGAGAAGAGTTGAAGAAATATACATGGCTTATGCTGCTGGGTTGGGTTGGGTTGGTGGTTGGGTTTTTAGAGCGTGTTTGCCAATAAATTGGTCGACTTGTTCTGTGGTTGGTAAGGTTTTTTGTGACATGGCTAGAGCTGCGGTGGCGTTGGCAAACCTGATAGCTTCGGGAAGGATTTTATCTAGGATAAAGGCCTTGATCAATCCAGCATTGAAGCTATCTCCGGCCCCAACTGGGCTGAGTGTGGCTACTGGAAAGGCAGGTATGGAATATATTTGGTTGTCTGTGGAGTAACCAGTTGCACCTAGTTCTGCTTGTTTGATAACAATAGTGGCTTGGGTTGTATTTCTAATTTTACTTAAAGCATAGTTTAGGTCTTCGGCTTGCCATAACTCTAGAAGTTCATGGTGATTGGGTAGATAGATGTCAATATTTTTCATCATGTCCATAAGTGTGGTGCGTTCTTCTGGTGTGGCAATGTTTCCAGGTCTGCCATGATCAAGAATAACCTGAGTACCAACTTCTTTGGCTTGAGAAATTATTTCTGGGTAGTGAGGAATTAAGGCTTTTTGTTTAAAAAAGCCGCCAATGTAGAGATACTTAGTTTGTGGTAGATAACTGCTGATTTGAGCCATTGCCTCTTCGGGATTGAGACTTTGATTGGCATTACCGATGCTGGTATAGATGGTTTTACCGGTGGTGTTGGTGAAGTTTAACCCTAGGTTGGTTTGAGCTGATGGGGATTTGATTAGTGCTGGAGTGATACCGGTTTGCTTGATTGAGTTTTCGAGTATTTGTCCAGTGACATCTTGTCCAATTTTGCCAACAAAAACTGGTTTGAGACCCAAAAATGCCGATACCTTGGCAAAGTTTAGAGCTGAGCCTCCTGGTGTGATTATGTAGCTGCCGCCGACGGTTTCGTTTTCGATTGGTAATGAATCAACGAAAGGAAAATTGGTTGAGTTAATGTCTAAATAAACTGAGCCGATTGATAAGATATCAAATTGTTTGTTGGTCTGTTCATTTGGCATTTGATACTAAGATAAAGGATATTGAACAAAGTATATAGGAAATAACCCGGCAGAATGTTATTTATTTTCTGAAGTTGACTCAAGAGGTTCTTCATCAGGTTCGGATATAGTAGCTGCTGCAGAAACTTGGTCATCAGTTTTACCTAGTCTCATGAGGATGACTCCTTGAGTGGGGCGTTTTAATTGAGGGATGTTCCTAAGGGGGAGTTTGATAACCTGAGCTTTGGTGGTGGTAATGACTACTTCAATGTCCTTTTGGGTGACGATTTGGGCGCAAGCAACGTTGCCGGTTTTGGGGCTTAAGTTGGCAACTTTGACACCTTGTCCGCCTCGCTTTTGAACAGGATATTCGGTTACTGGAGTGCGTTTGCCGATACCTTTTTGGGTAATGATGAGGAAGTCTCTAAAGAACTTTTTGCGACCGTCGGCTGGTTTTTGTTGTTGTGGATTTAGAGATTCGGCTGCGACGACAAAGTCATCTGCTTTGAGTAGAATACCTCTAACACCTTGGGTGTCTCTGGCAGTGGCGCGAATATCTTTTTCACTGAAACGGATTGATTTTCCATGGTGGCTGACCAAGATGATATGGTCTTTTCCGTCGGTTAAGTTACCCCAAACGAGTTCGTCATTATCTTTGAGAGTAATAGCAATAATTCCAGTTTGACGGATGTTTTGGAATTCTTTGACTGAGGTCTTTTTGACTAATCCTTTTCGAGTGGCAAGAAGTATGAATTGGTCTTGGCTTTCGGCTAGCTTGTCAGAGTTGGTGATGATGGCTTGGATGGTTTCACCTTGAGTGATATTGATTAAGTTGATGATTGCTTGACCTTTGGCTTGTCTGGAACCTTCAGGTACTTCAAATACTTTGAGTTTGAAGACTTTACCAGTGTTGGTAAAGATAAGCATGTTGTCGTGGGTGTTGGCGGTGATGAGGTATTTTAAGGCGTCTTCTTGTTTGGTAGTCATGCCTGAAACTCCTTGACCACCTCTTCTTTGAGACTTGTATGTGCCCAGGGGCATGCGTTTAATGTATCCGGTTTCAGTGACGGCAATGATGTTTTCTTCTGGTGCTATAAGATCTTCTTCGTTGAACTCCCCTATCTTACCTTTGACTAGTTTGGTGCGGCGCTCGTCTCCGTATTTTTCCTTGAGTTGAGCTAGCTCCTGGGAAATGACAGCTAATATCTTGTCGGTTGAAGTTAACAACTCAACCAATCCTTTGATGGTCTCTTGGATGGCTTTATATTCGTCTTCAATTTTCTTTCTTTCAAGAGCGGCTAGTTTTCGAAGTTGCATATCGAGGATGGCTGTAGCTTGGATTTCGGTGAGTTTAAAGTTGTCCATCAACCTGGTTTTGGCGGTGTCGGCATCTGGTGAATTTCTAATGATGTTAATTACCTCATCGAGATTGTCGAGAGCAATGAGTAAGCCTTCTAAAATGTGGGCTCGGGCTCGGGCTGTTTTGAGTTCGTTTTGGGCTCTTCGGGTGACAACTAACTGTCTGTGGACGACATAGTGAGATAAGATTGTTTTGAGGTTCATTATCTTGGGTGCACCATCTGGGTTTAGAGCAACAATGTTGGCAGAGAAAGTGTCTTGAAGAGGAGTGTATTTGAAGAGGTTGTTTAGGACTGCTTTGGGACGGGCGTCGCGTTTGAGCTCGATGACAATACTCATACCTTTTCGGTCAGATTCGTCTCTTAAGTTGGAAATACCGGTGATTTTTTTGTTTTTGACTAGGTCAGCAATTTTAGCAACTAGGCGGGCTTTGTTGACTTGGTATGGAATTTCGGTAATGACTATTCTAAATTTGCCGCCTTTGGTCTCGACTATTTCTGTTTTGGCTCGAGTGACAACTTTGCCTTTCCCGGTGGCATAAACTTCTTTGATAGCTTGCCAGTCATAGATGATGCCTCCGGTGGGAAAATCTGGGCCTTGGATGTGCTCGAGGAGGTCGTCGATGGTTGCTTCTGAGTCAAACTTGCCGATAAGGGTTTTTGGGTCACAGTCTTCTAAGTGTTTTTCTAGTTCGTTTTTTTCGGTTGGAAGCTTTGGTGGAGCGTTTTCTGGGTCGTGTTGAGCTGAGCCGTTTTTGATTAAGTGAGTGGTGGCGTCGACGATTTCGGAAAGATTGTGAGGTGGGATTTTGGTGGCCATACCAACGGCAATTCCGTCGGCACCCATAAGAAGTAGGTTGGGTAGTTTGGCTGGAAGGACGGTTGGTTGTTGGAGAGAGCCGTCGAAGTTGTCCACGAAATTGACGGTGTTTTTATCCAGGTCTTCTAGGAGTTCAGCGGTAATGGCTTCAAGTCTAGCTTCGGTGTAACGCATGGCTGCTGCTGAGTCACCATCAACTGAGCCAAAGTTACCTTGGCCGTCGATTAAGGGGTATCTAATTGAGAAGTCTTGGGCTAAGCGAACAAGGGCGTCATAGACAGCTGTGTCTCCGTGGGGGTGATATTTACCAAGTACTTCTCCGACGATACGAGCAGATTTTTTGTAGGAGGATTTTTTGGTGAGGTTTAGTTCCTTCATGGCAAAAAGGATGCGACGGTGGACTGGTTTGAGACCGTCTCTGACATCAGGAAGGGCTCGAGAGACAATTACACTCATGGCATAGTCGAGATAAGACTTTTCCATTTCTTGAACCATGGAAGTGGGGATGATGTGGCCGAATTTGGTTTGGTAGGGTTGTTTGATCTCTTCGGCTTCTACCTCTTCTTCAAGAAGGTTTTCTTGGACTTCTTCATTTTCTGTAGTTGGTTTTTGGTTGTCGTCGGACATAGATGGTTAAATTCTAAATTCGAATCTCGAAATTCGAAACAATATTTAATAATAAATATCTAACTTATTGCTTGTTCGATGGGTGGGGCAATTTCTTTTTTTCTTGATAACTTGGGACCAATATCAATCAAGTTATCCTGAGCTTTGCCTCCAAATGCTTTTTCGGCGATTTGAGCTTCTTGTTCGCCAAGAAATAGTAGTTTGGTATTGACCTTGAGGATGTCAGTAATTGCACAAAAAACCAAGTCGACAGATTGTTGTTGTTTGATGGTTTCCATAGCCTTGAGAAGAGCGGTTTTTTTGGAGAGAATAACGTCTTGTTCGACTGTTTCGATTTGGTTAATAAAAACTTTTTGGTTGAAGTCAAAAAGTTTATAGTCGTTAGTGACTATTTCTTCATCTGTGAGTTGGCTAACATTTGATTTGGCCTTAAATATTTCTAGAGTAAAAGTATCAAGGTTTGTGATTTGTGCAAGTTTGGCCAACTCTTGGCCAATTTCTTGATCTTTGTCGGTGGTGGTAGCTGATTTAAAACCAACAGTGTCGGAAAGGATGGCTGCGAGCATGATTGAGGCGAGGTTTTTGTCTGGGGTGAAGTCGTTTTGTTTCATGATGTAGTAGACAATAGTGGAACTAGATCCCCAAGCTTTAAAGGTTGTAAAAATAGGGGTGTTTAGATTGAGGTTGATTTTGTGGTGGTCGACTATTTCTACGATTTGATCTGGATTTAAGCCAGAGAGCCTTTGGTGTTCTTCGTTGTGGTCAACTAGAACTACCTGATCATTGGAGGCAATGTCTTTTGATGTAACTTGTTGGGGTGTGTCGATGCCAAACTTGTTAAAGATGAATTGGGTTTCAGGATTGATAGGGTCAGTAATGACCGCCTGAGGATTTTGGTATCCAAAACAATCTTTGGCCTTGAATAAGTGCTCTAAAGCGATGGCGGCGACGACTGCGTCGGTGTCTGGTTTTTGGTGGCCTATGATGTATGTGTTCATGGTGAAGACCTAAGTTACTTAAGAGACTTAGGTTCCTTAAGTGTTTGATTATATATCGAGGGTGGCATATTTTGCGTGGGTTTGGATAAATCTTCTTCTGGGGGGGACTTCATCGCCCATAAGGGTGGTGAATACCTGATCGGCTTTTTGGGCGTCTAAGACAGTGACTTGTTTAAGCCTTCTAGTTTGGGGATTCATGGTAGTTTCCCAAAGTTGTTCTGGATTCATTTCACCAAGACCTTTGTAGCGTTGGATATAGATGTTTTCTGGGTTGCCAATTTCTTTTAAGTAGGCTTCTTTTTCGGCGTCTGAGTAGACGTATTTTTCACTTTTGCCTTTGCCAATTTTGTATAGTGGAGGAAGAGCGATGTAGAGGTAGCCGTTTTCGACTAGCTCTCTAAGGTGCCTGAAGAAGAAAGTTAATCCAAGGGTGGTAATGTGTTCGCCGTCGACATCGGCGTCATTCATAAGAATAATACGATGGTATCTTAGCTTTTCTGAGTTTAAGGTCTCCCCTATTCCAGTACCCAAAGCGATGACGAGATTTTTTAACTCTTCAAAAGCAACGATTTTATCTAGTCGAGCGCGTTCGGTGTTTAAGATCTTACCTCTTAGTGGAAAGATAGCTTGGAATTTTCTATCTCTGCCTTGTTTGGCGCTTCCACCAGCTGAGTCTCCCTCGACAATAAAGACTTCACACTCGGCAGCGTCGGTGAGTTGGCAGTCGGCAAGTTTGCCTGGTAGAGTTGATCCTTCTAAAGCACCTTTTCTGATGACGGCGTCTTTGGCGGCGCGGGCAGCCATGCGAGCTCTAGCGGCAAGAACAAGTTTGCCAACTATTTTTTTGGCTTCTGAAGGGTGCTCTTCGAGATATGTGTCTAGAAATTCTTTGGTGACAGCGTAAGCAGCTGATTGGGCTTCGGAGTTGTTAAGTTTGGCTTTGGTTTGGGATTCGAATTGGATTTCGTTGGAGGGCATTTTGATAAAGACGACTGCAGTTAGGCCTTCTTTGAGGTCGTCTGAGGTGAAGTTGTCTTTGTCGCCTTTGGTGAGGCCATTGGCGGTGGCGTAGTCTCTGAGACACTTACTTAGTGCGGTTCTAAAACCAGTAACATGGGTACCACCGTCGTTTGTTTTGATGGTGTTGGCAAATGATTCGATGTTTTCGTTGTAGGTGTCGTTGTATTGAAGGGCGACGTCGACGCCGATATTGAGGCCGTTGACTTCTTGATTACCTGAGAAGTTGACAACCTCGTGGAGTGGTTTTTTATTTTTGTTTAGGTGTTCGACTAGAGATTTGATACCGCCTTCGAAGTAGAAGTGTTTGACTTCATCTTTTTTCTCCTGGTGAACTTTGAAGTAAAGTCCAGCCATTAAGTAGGCTCTTTCGCGGATAAAGTTGTGGATGGTTTTGATTTTGAATTCGACCGTTGAGAAGATGGTGTCGTCTGGGAGAAAGTTACTCATAGTGCCAGATTCGCCTCTGATGAGGATGGGTGCTTCTAGTGGAAAGAGTTGTTTGAATTTGGCTTCGTCGATGATTTCGAGTTTAGATTGAGGAGCACCAATTTTGTACCATTGGTAGTGGTATTTGCCGTCTCTTTTGACAACAACGTGCATTTCTTTGGATAAAGCGTTTACAGCCGAAGCACCGACACCGTGTAAACCTCCTGAAGCTTGGTAGGCAGTTTCTTCAAATTTGCCTCCAGCGTGAAGTTTGGTCATAACGACTTCGAGAGCGGATAGCCCTGAGGGGTGATCATCAACGGGAATTCCCCTACCGTGGTCGACGACTGAAACTGAACCATTTTCTTTGAGAATGGTGTTTATTTCTTTACCATTGCCAGCGATAGCTTCGTCTACGGAGTTGTCGACTACCTCTTTGAGAAGGTGGTGTAATCCCCTACTATCGGTGGAGCCAATATACATTCCAGGTCTTTTGCGGACTGGTTCAAGACCTTCTAAAACTTTGATATCTGAGGCTTTGTATGAAGACATTTAGAAAATGATCAATGATCAAAAAACAATGATCATTGAAAGACTTGTTTGTAATTACGATTATTGATGCAGTTAACAGTAATTTAAAAAATTAGGGTAGTCAATACCCATTGGGAGTTAAAAAAGCCTTTTTAGGGGCTTTTGAAGCATTGTAACAGAGGTGAAGGAGAGTGTCTATGTGAGAATGTCTGGTGTAGATTTTACTTTAAGTTGAGGAAGAGGTTGTCGATGGAGAGTTTGGGATTGACGTTTTGTCCTAAGAGTTTGTGGGTATAGAGAGTTAAGGTTAAGTTGTAGAGGTTTTTGTGGTTTGGAGTGGATTTGAGTTGCGATCTGAAATAGTCGATTAGGTTTGTTGTAAGTTGTTTTGATGTGGTGGCATCTTTGTTGTAAGAGTCTGAAAGAGAAATTTTTTTACCTGGATTAGCTGTAGCAAGTTTAAGGACAAGTTCACTAGTTTGGTCAAAATTGGAGTCGGGTTTTGGCTGGGTTTTTTGATGATAAATAATTTGGCAGCGAGAAAGAATAGTGGGCAAGATTTTGGCTGTGTTGTTGGCGAGAAGGATAATTTGGGCATATGAGGGAGGTTCTTCTAAAGTCTTGAGAAGCGCGTTTTGGGCTTGGTGGGTTAGGTTGTGGGCGAAGTTGATGATAACTAGTTTTTGTGGTTGGCTAAGGGGGGTGGTAGAAAGAAATGATTGGATTTGACGCGAAATATCGATGCCAATTTTGACGTCACTCTCCCCTACTTTGATAATGTCAATTGAGTCTTTGGTGGGGTCAATTTGAGAGTATTTTGATGCTGTTTCTAAGTTGAGTTGGCTGGTGATGATGATAAGAGATTGGAGCACGAGATGAATTTCTAATTAATCTAATTAACCTAATTAACCTAATTAATGGCCAAAACACAATGCCCAAATGTATCTTTGTTGATGGAGTTTGATACAGGTTTGTAGATTGCGTGAGCGTGTTGGTTATATTAGCATTAGTAGTAGCCGCAGGTGTGCGGTGATTGGTGTTGTAAGGAAATAATTTATGGATCAAAATTCTGCCCAAAATCCTCAAGTAGTAACTGCTGCCGTGGCCGGTGTGCAAAATGATGGACAAAGAACGGTGTTGGATGTATTGGTGGAGATGGGACAAATAGATGCTGCGACCGCGGAAAAAGTAAAGCTTGAGGCGGTTACTAGTGGCAAACAGATTCCTGAACTGTTAATCGAGAAACAGCTGGTAAATGAAGAATCTTTGGTGCAGGCAAAGGCAAAACTTTTGAATGTAGCCTATGTTAAGCCTTCTGAAGTGGGGGTTTCACCAGAGGCTTTGAGTTTGTTGCACGAGAGTGTGGCTAAACGCTACAAAATTTTTCCGTTTGCGATTGATAAAGTGAACAATACTTTGTCGGTGGCGATGGCTAATCCACTTGATTTAACGGCGATTGAGTTTGTGGAGAAGAAGAGTGGGATGAGATTGGTGCCATATATGGCGAGTGAGAGTGAGCTGACGATGGCGATTAGGGAAAGATATGCTCAAAGCCTTTCAAGCGAAGTGGTTGAGGCTTTAAAAGATGTGAGTGGCCCAAGGAAGCGAGTGGTGGATGTGGCAGATTTGGGTCAAGTGATTCGGGAAGCGCCAGTGGCCAAGATTGTACAAACAATCTTGTCTTTTGCTGTTAAATCAAGGGCGAGTGATGTACATATTGAACCTCAGGAAACAAGGACTAGAGTGAGATATAGGATTGATGGAATACTACACGAGAAGTTGGTGCTTCCTAGAGAAGTGCATGAGTCGGTGGTATCGAGAATTAAGATTTTGGCCGAGATGAAGATTGATGAGAAAAGGTTGCCTCAAGATGGAAGGTTTACTTTTAAGGTAGGCAATGAAGAAGTGGACTTGCGTATTTCTTCTTTGCCGACTGTTTATAGCGAGAAGATTGTGATGCGTCTTTTGAAAAAGTCTGGCAAGGTGCCAACTTTTGTGGAGTTGGGACTTAGAGGTCGAGCGATGCAAAATTTGGAGAGGTCTATTTTGGTGCCTCATGGGATAGTGCTGATTACTGGACCTACAGGATCTGGTAAAACTACTACCTTGTATTCGATTTTGAATAAAATCAACTCACCAAGAGTAAATATTTTGACTTTGGAAGATCCAGTTGAGTATGAGATTGGTGGAGTGAACCAAGTTCAAGTGAATCCTCAGGCAGGTTTGACCTTTGCTTCAGGTTTAAGGAGCTTTTTGAGGCAAGACCCTAACATTGTGATGGTGGGTGAAATTCGTGATACAGAAACAGCAGAGTTGTCAGTTCAAGCATCTCTGACTGGACATTTGGTGTTTTCGACTTTGCATACCAACTCGGCGGCAGGGGCGATACCGAGATTGATTGATATGAAAGCAGAGCCTTTTTTGTTGGCATCTTCAATGACGTTGGTTGTGGCGCAAAGGGTGGTTAGAAAAGTTTGTCCACACTGTGTGGCTGCTTATGTTCCTCCGCCAGAAGTGGTTAATGATTTCACGAAAGTTTTGGGGAGTTTGTTTGAAGCTTGGAAAAAACAACATCCTGATAAGCAACAATTAACTTTGTACAAGGGGAAAGGGTGCGAGGCTTGTGCAGATAGTGGTTATTTGGGTCGGGTGGGTATTTTTGAGGTGTTGCCGATTAGTGAGAGGGTGGCAAGGTTGATAATTGAGAGTTCACCGGCGAGTGAGTTGGAAAAACAGGCTTTAGAAGAAGGGATGATTTTGATGAAGCAAGATGGGTATTTAAAGGCTTTGGATGGGATGACCACAATTGAGGAGGTGCTGAGGGTGGCAGAGGTTTGATGATGTGAATGTTGAATGTTGAGTAGAAAATATTGAATAATGGAAGGAACAAGGCTTAAAAGTGCAAAGGAATAAAAGATTATGACCATGCAAGAATTTTTTGACCAAATGATAGCTAGGCAGGCTAGCGACTTACACCTGGTGGTGGGGGTGCCGCCGACTTTGAGAGTGCATGGTCAGTTGTTACCATTGTCGGCAAATCCTTTAAAGGCAAGTGATGCTGAGAGTTTGATTATGTCAATTTTGAGTGAAGATCAAAAAGCGGTGTTTTTGAACAATAAAGAGCTAGATTTCTCGTACCAGGTGCCAGGTAAAGCTAGATTTAGGATTAACGTCTATCATCAACAAGGGACGATGGCGGCAGCTTTGAGGATGTTGAGCGACAAGATACTGACTATTAATGAGTTGCAATTACCCGCTATTTGTCATCAAATTGCCCAGTTGAGACAAGGATTGGTGTTGGTGACTGGGCCAACTGGTTCGGGTAAATCAACGACTTTGGCGGCGATTATTGAGGAAGTAAACAGATCTAGGGCGGAACATATTGTGACTATTGAGGATCCTGTTGAGTATGTATACAAACCCAATAAGTCTATTTTGTCTCAGCGAGAGTTAAAGCAAGATACTCTGTCCTGGGAAAAAGCTTTGAAAAGTGTGTTGAGAGAAGATCCTAATGTGGTGTTGGTGGGTGAAATGCGTGACTTTGAAACTATCGCGGCTGCTTTAACTGTAGCAGAGACTGGGCATTTGGTATTTGCAACTTTGCACACTAACTCGGCTGCGCAGACGATTGATCGTATTATTGATGTGTTTCCAGAGGAACAACAAGCTCAAGTAAGGAATCAATTGGCGATGTCGGTTGAGGCAGTTTTGGCTCAGCGATTGGTACCAGCTGTTAAAGGTGGTCGGGTGCCAGCGGTTGAGGTTTTGCTTGGTAGCTCGGCGGTTCGTAGTAGTATTCGTGAAGGGAAAAC
Source organism: uncultured bacterium (assembly GCA_965369335.1). Classification (GTDB taxonomy): domain Bacteria; phylum Patescibacteriota; class Microgenomatia; order UBA1400; family CAYNFZ01; genus CBDUQH01. Next base: position 9,809 of record CBDUQH010000003.1, on the reverse strand, counting down.
TTATCAGATAGACAATATCATTCAGACTTCGGCTGCCTTGGGAATGATGCCACTTGAAGTGTCTTTGGTTTACTGGGTAAAAGCTGGGGTGATTAGTTTGGAAAAGGCTAGAGAATTCGCCTACAGGCCAGAAGAGCTGATGAGAATGCTGAAGAAATAAAATACAGGAATATAAGAATATAGGAATAGAGGCATGGAAAGATTTGTTTATAAGGCCAAGACTAAAGAGGGCAAAACTCGTGAGGGTAAAGTTGAGGCACGGGATATGGTGACAGCTGTGGGAGTTTTGAGAGAAAGGGGTTTGGTGGTAGTGACGATACATCCTTTGAATGAGTTGGGTGGTTTGTCGGGGATGGTGAAGAATTTTCAGAATGTGAAATTTGACGACGTGGTAGCTTTTACGAGACAGTTGTCAACCATGGTGGGATCTGGTTTGTCTTTGACTGAGTCATTTGGTGTTTTGGAAGTACAATCCAAACCAGCCTTGGCTAGAGTAGTGGGTGATGTTTTGAGAGATGTGCAAGGAGGAAGTACTGTGGGAGATGCTCTGGAGAAGCATAGTGAAGTGTTTTCATCGGTGTATGTTAGTTTGGTAAGAGCAGGTGAAGCTTCTGGGGCTTTGGATGAAGTGTTGTCTAGATTGGCTGAAAACTTGGAGAAACAAAAAGAGTTTAGAAGTAAAGTAAAAGGAGCTTTAATCTATCCAGCAATTGTGTTTGTGGGAATGATAATTGTGGCGGCGATTATGATGATTTTTGTGGTGCCAAAGTTGGCTGAAATGTATGAGGATTTTGATGCTGAATTGCCGGTTATGACAAGAATGCTGATAGGGATATCTGATGTATTTAGTAGTTTTTGGTATGTGGTTTTGATTTTGTTGGTTTTGGTGGGGATTGGGTTTCGATCATGGACTCAGACACAATCTGGGAAAGTGATGTTGGATGAGATGTTGTTGAAGTTGCCTGTGATGGGAAAGCTAAGAGCTGAAATTCAATTAGCTGAGATGGCAAGGACATTGTCTCTTTTGATTGGGGCCGGAATTAGTCTGATTGGTTCCTTGGAAATTGTATCAACTTCGACCACCAGTGTGGTGTATAGAAACGCGATTGAGGGTAGTATTCGGGGTATTAAAAAAGGTGTGCCTTTGTCGGTGACTTTGGCTAGACAAGGGGTATTCCCTCCCCTATTGCCAAATATGGTAGCTGTAGGTGAAGAAACTGGACAAATGGATGAGGTTTTGGAAAAAGTGGCTCATTATTTTGAGGTCGAATCTGAACATGCAGTCAAGAACTTGACAACCGCTTTGGAGCCACTTATCATGATTGTACTCGGCGTAGGAGTTGGATTTTTAGTATTGTCGATTATTATGCCGATCTATAATTTAACTAGCCAGTTTTGATACTAAAACCAGCGGAGGAAAACTATGAAACTGCCCAAACTTATTAGAGCTTTTACCGGAATGGGTCGAAATGCTGGTTTTACAATGATTGAACTTTTGGTGGTTATCTCGGTGATTGGTGTGCTTGCTGTTGCGGTTTTGTCATCTATAAACCCAATTGAACAAATTAATAAAGGTAGAGATACAAGGACAAGAAGTGATGCGGCTCAATTGATAAATGCCGTGGATAGATATTTTGCGGTTCATGAAATATATCCTTGGAATGATGCCACTTATGCTACTGCTTTGGCAGGAGACACCCAATACAATATTGCTTTTCCAGATGGAACTGCATGTGCTGATACCGGTGGGTATTGTTCTGTGACTGGGAATGGTAATGATACTGAGTGGTTAGATGCCTTGACTGCAACTGCTGAAGTGAAAGGCGGGTATATCTCGAGGCTGAGAAATGCAAATGTGCCTTTACAGGTGCAAAAAGCTGCAGGTACAAATGAGACTATGTTTACTTGCTTTACCCCTGCAAGCCAAGCTTTTCAAGATGAGGCGATTCAAAATTGTTTAGCAGCTCAAAATGGGGGTGGCATTGGAAATGATATTCCAGCTGAAGCTTGTCAAAATGGCCCTTATGACAACACTTCTACTTGGGTAGATGAACAGATTTGTTTACCATAAGGTGAATGTATTATTTTAAATGTAATATCAAAGAGCTGTCTGAGGACAGCTCTTTTTTGATTAAGTGTAGAGGGAAGATGGTCACGTAGTATGTGTGTTTGTTGCTTGTTAAGGAGGCTTTGTGGTAGGTTTAGTGCATGAGCCATGTGATTTTATTTGCGATATTTTTTTTTGGTTTAAGTATAGGCAGTTTTTTGAATGTAGTGATTTATCGGATGTTGAATGGCGACTCCCCTACTAGAGGTAGGTCGTATTGTGATCATTGTAAGAGGCAGTTGTCTTGGTATGAGAATATTCCACTTGTTTCTTATGTGGCTTTGAGGGGCAAGTGCAGAACTTGTAAGAAGAAAATTGATTGGTCATATCCTATGGTTGAATTAGTGACGGGTTTGCTGTTTTTGTGGTGGGCAACATTGGGATTTGCTTTTTTTAGTTTGTCACAAGCTCCTTTAACCTATTTACAGCCAATGTATTGGTTGATGGTGGGCCTGATCTTGGTACTGATTTTTTTTGTTGATCTGATTTATGGGATTATTCCCGACAATGCGATTGCAAGTCTGGCTGTAATTACTATGGTGTATAGAGTGGTGTTGGTGAGTGTGGGTGAGATGCAAATGAATGATTTTGTTTGGTCTATGTTGAGCGCTGTGGGGGCTGTCGTGTTTTTTGGAGGTATGTATGTGGCTACGAAAGGGAAAGGGATTGGTTTTGGTGATGTGAAATTTGCACCGGTGATGGGATTCTTGCTTGGTTTTCCTAAATCTGTGGTTGGTTTTTTCTTAAGCTTTTTGATTGGAGGAATAATGGCGAGCGTGTTACTAGTGGGTAAGAAGAAGAAATTTGGTCAAAAGGTGCCTTTTGGCCCATTTTTGGTGATAGGATTGCTGATTGCTTTGATGTGGGGTGAAGAGCTGTGGTTTTGGTATGTTGGGATGCTTTGAAAGTAGTATGATGTATGGAGTATAGTGTATAGAGTATTACCAAAAGAGGAAAAAGTATGTTGATTAGACGGCAAAGCAAAGATTCAGGTTTTAGTTTGATTGAGTTGATGGTAGTGGTGTCGATTATTGCGATACTTTTGGCATTGGGATCGGTGTCTTACACGACGGCACAAAGGAAAGCTAGGGATGCCACCAGAAGAGGTGATATGAAGGCTGTACAGAGCGGATTTGAGCAATATTATGTGGTTAATGGTAACTACGCTAATCCATGTTCAACAATGGCTATAAGTGAGTTTTTGCCAGGAGGTTTACCAACTGATCCAAAGCCAAGCCAAAGCTATACCTATGCTTGTGATGCTGTGGCAAGCACTTATTGTGCTTGTGCTTTGTTGGAAAATGAAACGGGCAATAGTGATGACGCTAGTTGTGGTTATGACAATAGCGGAGATGAAACCTATTTTTGTATGAGTAATCAACAGTGATTAGTATATAGGGGTTTGTATAGTGTATAGAGTATCTAGAAGAAAACAGTCAAGAGGTTTTACAATTGTTGAGATGTTGGTGGCGGCGACGATTGCGGCTTTGTTGGCTGCGGCAGGTATGGTGAGTTTTACGACGGCAAATAGAAATGCAAGAAATGCTAGGAGACAGTCTGATTTGGAACAGTTTAGGGCTGCAATGGAGTTGTATCGAACTGAAAATGGCAGCTACTTGAGTGGGACTGGTGATTTGTCAGGGTCTTTTGATTCGGCTGTGAGTAGTTTGTTTTCGGGTGGGTTTATTACTAATCAGAGTTTGAGTGATCCCAAAAATAATGGGAACTATGTGTACACTTATAATGCAGGTGTGTCTGGATACACGACTTGTCCAGGGGTGAAGGCTTATGAACTTTGTGCTCGATTGGAGCCTGGAGAAACGACTTATTGTTTGTGTAATCCGTAAGACTGAGGAATTTAGAAATTTATAGAGATTGATAGAAAGACGTTGAATATGTAGAGACATGAAAACAGATTGAAATAAGTAGATATATAGAAATATGGTAGGAATTTTTGTGTGACTCCCCTCCCCTTATTTGCTATGATGGATTTATGAGAGACAAACATTTAGATGCGGGGTATACGCTGCTTGAGTTGATGATGGCAGTGGCCATTAGTGCAATGGTGGTTGGTGGTGGAATTAGTGCATACAATCAATTTTCTGAGAGGCAGAGAGTTGTTAATGCAGGACAGGAGTTGGTGGTGGTGTTAAGAGATGTGCAAAAAAGAGCCCAAAGTGCTGAAAAGCCAGCGGCGTGCAGTGATACTTTGGAAGGATGGTCGATAGTGAGGACAGGAAATAATAGTTACGATATAGGGGCCGATTGTAATGGGTTTGTTGCGATGGAAACTAAGAATATATCTAGTGGATTGGAGTTTGGTAACTGGGGATCAAACACAGTGAGCTTTGAAGTGTTGACCGGGAGGGTGTTTGGAGCTGGACAATTGGTGGTTCAAGATACTAGTGCCAGATATGTGTATCAGATGGAGGTGACTGCGGCTGGTGGTGTGGGTGATGCAGGATTGGTGGAGAATTGAATGAATATAGGCGGAAATGCATAGATATGTGTAGATATGAGTTGAAATAAAATAGTGATTAAGTGTGACTCCCCTTCCCTAGTCTGATTTTGTTATGATGGGATTATGAAAAAGATTAAAGACCAAAATGGTTTTTCGATGATTGAGCTATTGGTTGCTGTGGGAGTGGTGGTGTTGGTGTTGGTAGCAGTGTCGACTGGAGTGTCTGTGTCTGTTAGGAATACTCGTTTTTCAAGTGAGAAGTCGGTGACGGTAAGGTATGCACAAGAAGCTGTAGAGTGGTTGAGAAATCAAAGAGATATTTTAGGGTGGAGGGCTTTTTATGAGGCTTTGGATAATGACAATGTGGGAGGGAGTTTGAAGTACTGTTTGCAAGGTTTGGGTGATACCAGCCAAGATTTTATAGATTTATTACACGATGAGTTTGGATGTGATCAAAGCCAGCTTATAGATAATGTTTATGCTCGTGAGGCTGATTTGGTGTTGGATCCAAGTGGGAATGAGATTGAAGTGAGTGTAAGCGTGAGTTGGGACGATGGTTCTGGAAACAAAGTAACGACTGTAAAAAGTACTTTGAGAGATTGGGAGTGAGGTTGTATATAGATTTAAAAAGCAGAAATATGAGCAAAGCGGTGAAATAAGTAGAAGCACATAGGGATATTTAGAAGTACTTTGATATAAATTGAAGTTAAGTCTGACTCCCCTACCCTAGTCTGATTTTGTTATGATGGATTTGATTAGTGATTAGAAATTAGATTTTGAGTTATGACAAAAAGAAGGCAAGCTGAGTTGGGGTTTACGATGATTGAGTTGCTGACAGTGGTATCAATTTTTGGAATTTTGGCGGTGGTAAGTGCTAATTTGTTTTTCTCGAGTTTAGCTGGGTCGACAAAGGAAGGGGTGATTAGACAGATTAAGGAGAATGGAGATTTCAGTGTGACTCAGATTGAAAATAGCTTGCGGGCCGCCAAGCGGATTGTAGCTAACTCGGGTGGTGATACTTGTGTAAATGGAATGAGTTTAGTGGCTTATGAAGATTTAAACGGTAGTGTGACAGAGTTGGGGGTGGTAGATGGGAGGTTGGCTTTTGATGGATCGAACTATTTAACTTCCTCAAATTTGGTGGTGAATGAGGTGGTCGGGAGTGGCAAAGAGTTTATGGTTAATTGCAGGCAAGACGCAAATAGTGGGGTGACGTTTGTGGAAGTTTCATTTACCCTGACTAAGGGTGGTGGTGTTGGTGATGATCCAGAAGAGAGTTTTGAGTCTGATTTTAGGGCTAGTGTTAGTTTGAGGAATCGGTAAGGTTGAGAAAAATTTATTGAATTGAAGAGATGATGCTAGATTTGTTTTTGAATTGATGTTGGTGTATTTGATGATATAGAATGGATTTAGCCGTTTAGCGGAGGTTAATTATTATGGAAAAGAATCTGTCACAATCTGGTCAAGTAGGTCTGGTAGTTTTGTTGGTGATGACGGCTCTGTTGTCGGTAGGAATTGGAGCTGTGAGTAGATCGACACAAGACCTGAAGATTACAAGGCAAGAAGTGGATTCCAGCAGAGCGTTTAATGCAGCTGAAGCTGGGGTTGAAGAGGCACTGTTTAACTTGGAACAAGGTAACCTTGATGAGGGTGAGATCAGTGATTTAGACCCTGATTTAAACATTAACTACAGTATCAATCCTCAAAATGAGTTTAACATGAGTTTGGTGGATGGAGTGGTGATTGGGATAGATGCCACGGGGGCAACCAGTGATCCGTTGTTGATTCAATGGGGCTTGGGGCAAGATTGTAGCAATGCTCCAAATTTGGCTGTGTTAATTTACAACATCTCAACTTTAACTGTACGCAGAGAAGGATATTTCCCAAATGGGTGTAGTTTAAGTAATGGCTTTGTAGAGGCGGCTCCTGGTACTGGAGGATATTTGACCCAAGCTTCAATCCCATTGGGGGCTGGTGATGAGTTGATTAGGTTAAGGCCAATGGGGGGAGATACGGATTTGAGGGTGAGCTCTTTAGCTGCTTTACCGGTGCAATATCATATAGTTAGATCAACTGCTCAGAGAACAGGTGGTGAGGAAGTTAAGGTGGTTGAGGTGCACAAGAGTTTACCGGCTGCTCCAGTGGTGTTTGATTACGCTTTGTTCTCAGGAACGACGATAATTAAGTAGTGAACAGTGAACAGGAACTAATGAAGAATCAAATAAGTAAGTATTATTAACTAGTTAAAGGTAACCTGCCCATGGCATATTTTGGTCTAGATATTGGCTCGTATGATGTTAAGTTTGTGGCGTGTGAGGGAAGTGGTGGTTCGGCTAAAGTAAAGAAATTTGGGTCGGTTCACAACCCAACAGGACAGATATTACCTCAGGACAAAACTCAGTTTGAGCAGTTGGCTGGAGTGATTAAAATGGGATTAAAAGACCATGGGTTGTCTGGGCAAAATTGCCACTTGTCTCTTCCAGGCACACAGGCTTATATAAGTATCGTGTCCATGCCAGTTTTGTCTGACGCTGAGTTGGCTTCGGCGATCAAATGGGAAGCAGAACAACATATACCAGTTAGTCTAACTGAAGTTAACTTTGAGTATGATGTGGTGTGGAGACCTCCAAAACACTCAGTTGAAGATGAGATGAATGTCTTTTTGGTTGGAGCACCAAAAACAACCGTGAATAGATATTTGGAATTACTTGACTTGGTTGGGGTAGAGGTGATTGGATTAGAGCCTGAGATTTTATCTTTGGTGAGAGCATATTTTGAAGGTAAAACTAGTGAGAAAGCAGTGACGACATTGATATGCAATGTAGGAGCTTTAGCATCTAGTTTTGTTGTGATTGATGATCAACATAGGATTAGTGTGGCACATAGTGCTTCGATTGGGAGTTTTGCTTTAACTAGGGCTTTGGAAAAAGGATTGAGTTTGGATCCTTCACAGGCTGAGCAATACAAACGAACTTACGGCTTGGATGGTGATCAGCTTGAGGGCAAGGTTAAGAATGTACTATTGCCTGTTTTTGACACATTGTTGGCTGAGATAAGAAAAACGATGCAATATTATGTGTCAAAAGACCCTGGAGCCAACAGAATTGTTAGAGTGATGATGTGTGGTGGAGGAGCTAATTTGCCCAACTTGTCTTCGTATCTAGCTCAAATGTTGTCGGTTGAAGTAGCTGTGGGTGATCCGTTTAAATCTTATGTAGTGGAGAGTAAAGATCCTTTGCCAAAAGACAAAGCTGCTTTTTCAACGGCAGTGGGCTTAGCGGCAAAAGAGTTTTAGGTAAATATGGCTTCTATCAACTTATTAGACGCACAAAGAAGAGAGATTGTAAGAAAACAGGCTTTGGCTGGGAGATTGAGCCGTTGGGTTACACTGGCTGTGGTTATGTTGTTGGTGGTAGTGGGTTTTCTTTTTGGGGTTAGGTATTGGTTGTCACTTAGAGTTAAAAGTGTGAGTGATCAGAAAAAGCAAAAGCAGAGTGAAGTAAAAGGTTATAGTGATGTGGCCCGAGATGGGTTTGTGGTTTCAAAGAAATTAGAGTCTGTTTTGGAGGTATTAAAGGGTCGAGAGACTTTGAAACAGAAAGTGGACTTGTTTTTTGATGCCTTTGAAACTGGTGTTGAGATTCGGTCAGTGGCTTTTGGTGGAGATGATTTAGGAGATGGGCTGTTGTTGGTGGGAAGAGCTGAATCGGTGACGGATTTTAATGTTTTTTTTGAGGAAATGAACAAGATTGCTAGTGAAAGAGGTTACATGGAGGTAGTTTTGGATGATTTATCTAGAGGAGAGGATGGGTCTTATCGATTTGCGTATAAGGTGAGTTTGGCTGGAGGTGGAAATGAAGACAGATAAGTTGTTGGATGAGATAAGACATTTATTGGTTTCGTATCGTGATTTCTTTGGGGTAGCTGTTTTATTGCTGATGGGAGTTGTATTGATTTTTGGTGGATATATAAGTGTAAAAGGGATATTTGGTGAACATCAAAATTTAAATAAAGCAGAGAAGGAATTGGAGGTTTTGGAAGATGAAGTGTTAGCCTTTGAGACGCTAAAGTCTAAAGATTTAGAGGCTATGACTGAAGTGGTGGATAAAGCTTTACCTAGTGAAAAGCCAGTTTTTGACGTGCTAACGTTGGTTTCAGAGCTGGCGAGTGAAACCGGGGTTTCTGTGTCGCAGCTGAGTTCTAATCCTGGTGAATTGGCGACTGGATCGGCAAGATTAGATCAACAGAAAAACAATTCAAACAAGGCTAAAAATGCTAAGGAATACTCAGAGTTACAAGTGACACTTGAAGTGGATGGGAGCTTCCAAGGTCTCAATGAGTTTATCCTTGGATTAAATGAGCTGTTACCTTTGATTGACTTGAAAGAGGTTAGAATCTCGCTTTTGGGGAGAGAAGAACAGCAGTTTTCTGGTGAGGTGGATTTGTCAGTTTATTGGATGGACTTGTCTGATAGCCAGATAAATACCAGTAAACCTAGCAAGGTTGGTTCGGATATGGAAGAGGCTTATGAGAAAATCGTGAGGTATAGGGTTTACTGATTGTTTAAACAACAGTGGGTTTGGCAAAAAAAAGGGCCATCTGTGTAAGATTGCCCTTTTAATTTTTATTTAAAATTCAAGTTTATTCTTCGTCTTCGGTTTCAGCTTCGTCGTCTTCTGTGTCGGTTGAACCACTTACAAGATCGGCTGCGGTAGTTTCTTCCGAAGCGTCATCTGAGGCTTCAGATGTTTCACCTTGAGGCTGATCATCTTGGATGTCAACTCTAATTTTTACGCCTTGTCTGATAGCAACAACTCGCATGATGGTGCGAATAGCATTGATGACTTTTCCGCTTTTACCAATAACGCGGCCCATGTCTGAAGGGTCGACGGCGATAGTAAGAAGTTGTCTTCCAGAGGAATCAGTTTCTTCGTTGATAACTACAGCGTCAGGATTTTCGACGATGCTTTTTACGAGGCTTTCGAGGAATTGTTTCATGTTTTCCTGATGAATGTTAATAATTATTAATTGTTAGCTTCTTGTTGAGCTTGTTTATCTTTTTTCTTGGTTTTTGTTTTGGTCTTTGGAATTGAAATTAGGTCATTTGAGGTGGCTTTGGCTCTTAAGTTTCTGACCACGTTAGTTGGTTGGGCTCCTTTGTCAATCCAGGCTTGGTAGGATTCAATGTTGAGTTTAAGAGAGGCTGGTGAAGTATAGGGAATATAGTAACCAAGATTGTCT
>CBDUQH010000002.1:0-27938 GCA_965369335.1 uncultured bacterium | reverse complement strand
GGCAATGGTGTATGGCGTTGTCTGTTACAGCCTCAAACCAAAACTGCTGACCTTAATTTTTACAGCCATTTCTTCAGCACTTGCCCTACTTCTAAAACCAATCATCATCTTTTTATCCCCTGCACTTATCTATTTTTACTTCAAACACCAAGGATTAAAAGGTTTTAAAAACTGGCAAATATATATTGCCCTTATTTTCGCAGCCCTACCTCTTATCTTTTGGCGCAACTGGATCACTCAATATCCACAAGGCATACCCAGTTATTCATGGCTATTCAACAGTACCAACATCCGTTTCAAAGGTGCCTTTTTCAGGTGGCTATTTGCTGAAAGAATAGGCAAGCTTATCCTCGGATACTGGAATCTTATACCTTTTGGCATAGGGCTGGTTCTGAAACCACCCAAAAAAGTCGGTTGGTTTTTCCACCTATGGATTCTAGGCCTTCTGGGTTACTTTGTCGTTTTTGCCACAGGCAATGTTACCCACGACTACTACCAAATTTTCACCCTGCCAATCATCGCAATTCTTGTTGGGCAGGGTCTCAGCTACTTAGTTCTCCAAACTCCAAAAGACTTCAACAAACCATTATCTTTGGTGCTGGCCATCACAACTCTACTATTCGGACTGGGATTTTCATGGTTTAGCATTAGAGACTATTTCAACATCAACAACATTGCCATCGTTCATGCTGGTCAGGCAGTAGACAAACTCACCCCTCAAACTGCCAAAGTTATTGCTCCCTACGGCGGCGATACCGCCTTTTTATACCAAACCAATCGCCAAGGCTGGCCTATAGGATTTGAAATCCCCGACAAAATTGAAAAAGGCGCCACCCATTATATCTCCACCAGCTACGATGACGAAGCCAGGGCTTTAGAAACTGCCTGTACACTCATCGAAAAAACCGACCTCTACATCCTCATCGACCTCGCCAACTGCAACTTCCCTGACCAACTGGATACAAACTAACCTACACAATACTCTATACTCATAGTATGAAAATCCTCATGCTCACACCATACTTGCCTTACCCACTTCTTTCAGGTGGGCAAATTCGCACCTATAATTTACTCAAAAACCTAAGTAAACACCACCAAATAACTCTTTTTGCCCTAATCAAAGAAGAAAAAGAGAAACAATACATCAAACACCTCAAACCTTTTTGCGCCGACGTCAAAGTTTTCAAGCGTACCAAAAACCCGTGGGCAATTAGAAACATCCTTCTAGCTGGTTTCACTGCTTATCCTTTTTTAGTCACCAGAAACCTCCCAAGAGGTATGAAATCTGCCATCAAAAAAGAACTTTCAGATAAAGACTACGAACTTATCCACGCCGAAACTTTTTACATGATGCCCAATATTCCCAAAACTAAAGTCCCCATCTTGCTTGTCGAACAAACTATCGAATACTTAGGCTATCTTTACTACGCCAAGACTAGTAAGTATTGGTTCTTAAAACCACTCCTGTACATCGACATTGCCAAAATTAAATTTTGGGAAACTTTTTTCTGGAAAAAAGCCAAACACCTTGTCACTATGTCCGAAGATGACAAAACATTTATCACTAGCCAAATCGGCAAAACATCCAACATCGACGTCGTCGCCAACGGAGTTGATATCAACAAATTTTCTCAAACCAAAACAAAACTACCCCAACACCCCACCATTCTTTTCGTTGGTACCTTCAAATGGCTCCCCAACATCGACGCAGTCACTTACTTAGTCGAAAAGATTTGGCCAAAAGTTAAAAACACTGTTCCCAAAGCCAAGCTTTGGATTGTAGGCCATAACCCCACCCCCGAAATTCAAAACTTTGCTAAACAAACCGACATCACTGTTAGTGATAACGTCGAAGACATTCGAGATGCATACGGCGGTTCACACATCCTCTTAGCTCCTATCAGAAGCGGCAAAGGCACTCGTTACAAAGTCTTAGAAGCCATGGCCACATCCACACCCGTTGTCACCACCAAACTTGGTGCCGAAGGTCTTCAACTCAAACCAGGCAAACACGTCTTAATCGGCAACAATTCCCAAAAACTTGCCGACTTAACCTCGAAACTTCTTCTCGACACCAAACTCCAAAAAAAGCTAGCCATCTCTGCCAAAGCCCATGTCCAAAAACACTACAATTGGGAAGCAATTTCCAACGATCTAGACAAACTATATCGCCAAATAGGGGAGAGGGGTTAATGAAACTATCAATCGTTATTCTAAACTACAACACCAAAGACCTTCTCAAACAAACCTTAGAATCAATTAAAACCAGCCAAAAAGCAGAAACCATAGTAGTCGACAATGCCTCAACAGACGACTCAATCGACATGCTAAAAAATAACTTTCCCCGGGTAAAAATTGTTCAAAACAAGCAGAATCTTGGCTTTGCCGCTGGCAACAACCAAGGGATAAAAGTTGCTAAGGGCAAATACATTCTACTACTCAACTCAGACACCCAAATTCAGGATAACGCTATAGACAAGTGTATCAACTATCTCGATAAGCACTCCCAGGTCGGCATCCTCACCCCCAAATTAATCTTGTCAGACGGAGCTATAGATTTAGCCTCACACAGAGGTTTCCCTACCCCCCTTAACTCCTTGGCCTACTTTACCAAACTTGAACAACTTTTCCCCAATTTCAAACCATTTTCAGGATACCATCAAACCTGGAAAGATTTTGATACTACCCATCCTGTCGACGTCGTTTCCGGAGCTTCCATGTTTATTCGCGATCAAGTCATCAAAGATATTGGCCTGCTCGATGAACAGTTTTTTATGTATGCCGAAGACATCGATTTTTGCAAACGTGCCTACGCCGCCAACTGGCAAATCGTCTATTATCCCAAGGCTACTGTGATTCACCACAAAGGCCAGTCAGGTACCAAAAGCAAAAATCAGCAAACTAAATCAAAAACCCGTCAGCACTTTTATCTGACTATGAAGCAATATTTTAACAAACATCACTCTCAAGATTACCCAAAGCCAGTACACCACCTAATTAACTTAAGCATCGACATCCTCACCAAGCTTAGAGGATAAATCTAACATTCCTAATCACTATTCAAATTCAATTTAAACAAATGTACACCATCGGTATCGACGCTAGACTATACGGTCTCAAACACGCTGGAATTGGCCGCTATATCCAAAACTTAGTCAATCAGCTGGCTAAAATAGACAACCAAAACCATTACATTCTTTTTGTCTCCAACATACAAGACATCGACCCACTACCCCACAACTTCACTTTAGTCAGTGCCCCCATCAAACACTACACGTTTAAAGAACAGATCGACTTTCCCAAACTAATCAAGTCTTTTGATCTAGACTTAGTCCACTTTCCACATTTCAACACACCTTTTAAATACAACGGACCATATGTAGTCACTATTCACGATCTTTTATGGCACGAAAAAATTGGATTCAACGCTACAACATTACCAGCAATAAAGTACTTAATTAAATATTTTGGGTACAGATTAGTAATTAAAAATGCCATCAAACGATCACAAAAAGTGATCACTCCCACCAAACACGTTGCCGCCCAAATTCACCAAAAATTCTCTATTCCCAAATCAAAAATTAAAGTCACTTACGAATCTGCTAGTCAGACCTACTTAAAACCTCACTCCAAAAAACCCATCCCAGCTAAATTCAACCTAACTCCGCCATTTGTTATCTACACTGGCAGCCTCTATCCCCATAAAAATGTCAACACTTTAATTGATTCCCTTGAATTTGTTAACCAGGATATCAGCTTGGTCATTGTCAGCGCTCGCAACATCTTTCTCGAAAAAACAAAGGACTATGTTAACTCAAAACAACTTTCTCAAAGGGTCAAGTTCCTAGGCTTTGTTAGCGATAAAGATTTAGCCAATCTCTATCAACACGCTCTAGCTTTAGTCCAACCATCCCAATCTGAAGGCTTTGGACTCACGGGTCTTGAAGCTATGGCTGCCGGGCTCCCAGTAATCGCCTCAAAACACTCAGTTATGACTGAAGTTTATTCCAAAGCCGCTATCTACACTGACACCTCAAAACCATCCCTGTTAGCAGATTCCATTAACAAACTCCACAATAACCCCACAAACAGGCCAAAACTGGTAAAATTGGGCAAACTTCAGGCTCAAAAATACTCCTGGAAAAAGATGGCCGAAGAAACATTAGCAATCTATCTAAAGACCTTAAACACTAGCCAACTAAAAACCCTTCCTAAATAAATTCTGGCTAGTCTTTGACCTATCGTGTCCAATCCCAGTCCCAAAATTGCCATAGTTTACGATCGCATCAACAAAATTGGGGGTGCCGAGAAAGTACTTCAATCACTCCACCAAATATGGCCGCAGGCTCCTCTTTATACCATGGTCTATCACCCCAAAACTGCCAGGTGGGCTAAAAATTACCAAGTAAAGACCTCATTCGTTAACCATCTGCCTTTCACTAGAAAAAATCACGAGTGGTTTGCTTGGTTAGCTCCAATCGCCTTTGAATCGTTTGATTTCTCAGACTTTGATATCGTTATTTCTGTCACCAGTGCCGAAGCCAAAGGCATAATCACCCCACCATCAACTCTACACATCAGCTACCTTCTCACTCCAACACGTTATCTTTGGAGCCATACACAGATCTATCAAACAGGCAACTACATCACAAACAAAAACATCATCACCAAAAAAATCACGCCCTTAATCTTCTCTCACTTAAGAAAGTGGGATCAAATCGCAGCCCACAGACCAGACCATTTAGTTGCAATTTCAGATACAGTTGCCCAAAGGACCAAAAAGTACTACCACCGCCAAACCTCAGGTACTATCTACCCTCCAGTAAATCCAATTTCAAAAAAAACCGACCAAACTCTAAGATTACCACGCAAGTACTTTCTTTTAGTATCTAGGCTTGTACCCTACAAAAGAATAGACATAGCCATCCAAGCCTTTAATCAACTAGGGCTTAAACTAATTATCGTTGGTTCTGGTGACCAAGCAAAATACCTAAAATCAATCTCCAAACAAAACATCGAGTTTACTGGCAGAATATCCCAAAAAAAACTCAACAAATACTATAAACACGCTCAGGCTTTGATTTTCCCTTCTGAAGAAGATTTTGGTATAGTTTGTGTTGAAGCCCAATCAGCCGGCAAGCCAGTCATCGCCTTTGGCAGAGCTGGAGCAGCAGAGACGGTCATTCACAATAAAACTGGTATTCTTTTTAAAAACCAAACACCTCAAGCTTTAGTAACCGCTGTTGAAAAATTTGATAAAAACAAGTTTAATGCAGATGTTTGTATGAAAAATGCATACAAATTCTCAGCTGACAAATTCAAGCAATCATTTTCAAAATTTATAGAGGAAGCATGGCAGAATCATCAAAAACAAAAATGAAAGCAGTCATCTTTGCAGGAGGAGTAGGTACCAGGATGTGGCCCCTATCTAGGCAAGCCACCCCTAAACAGTTTGAAAAAATCATTGACAACAAGTCGACCTTACAGCTGGCCATAGACCGACTCAGGCCAGAATTTGAATACGAAGATATTTACATCTCCACAGGCCAAAGATACGTCGAAGTAGTCAAAAAACAACTTCCTCAAATCCCAGAGGATAACATAATTGGAGAGCCAGTTATGAATGACGTTGCTCCAGCCATTGGCTACGTTATGTCAGTACTATCGAAAAAGTTTGCCGACACTCCCACTGCTGTGCTTTGGAGCGACCACTTAGTCAGAAACGTTGACCTCTTCAAAAATGCCCTCCAATCAGGAGCCACCTACCTCAAAAAGAATCCCAACCAAATAGTTTTTCTTGGACAAAAACCTAGATTTGCCAGCCAAAATTTGGGTTGGATTGAATTTGGCAAAGAAACTGGCAAAATTAACGACCTTTCTATCAAAGAGTTTATCTCTTGGCATTATCGTCCGGACTTAAAAACTGCCGAGAAATACTACAAAGGAGAGAAACACGCATGGAATCCAGGGTACTTTATTCTCACCCCCAAATTCACTCTAAAGCAGTTTGAGAAACATGCTCCTGACATGTACCAAAAGCTTCAACAGCTCAAACAATCTTACGGGAATGATAATCACCAAGACCTCTTAGAAGAAATCTACCCAACTTTCGAAAAGATCTCTTTCGACAACCTAATTCTAGAAAAAATGAAACCTGAAGAAGCAGTCGTTATCTCAGTAGACTTGGGTTGGAGTGATGTCGGTGCTTGGGAAGCTTTAAAAGAAGCTCTTGAAGCATCTCCAGATGAAAACATCACTCACGGCAACGTCAAAACTAGAAACACACAAGACTCGCTTATCTACTCCTACACTAATCAGTTAGTCACCACCATAGACTTAGAAGGTATGGTTATTGTTGTCACTGAAGATGTCATCTTAGTTACCAAAAAAGACTCAATCCCAGAAGTTAAAAAGATGGTTAACGAACTCAAAGACACAGGAATGGAACAATACACGTAACTCAGCTAAGATATTCCCAATATGTATCTACTTATCAAAAGAATTCTCGACCTTTTAGTTGCCTGTATTCTCATTATTATCTTTTTGCCTGTCTGGTTAGTCGTGCCACTAATGGTCTACTTTGACTCACCTGGCCCCATTCTCTACAAACATCGCCGAGTGGGCAAAGGTGGTAAAGAATTTTGGCTTTACAAATTCCGAACCATGGTCAAAGATGCCGATGACATCCTCTACAAAAAAGACAAAAAACTTCTAGCCGAATTCAAAAAAGGCGATTGGAAACTTGAAAACGACCCTCGTATTACCAAAATAGGCCGCATTCTTCGCTCTCTTACCATTGACGAGTTTCCTCAGTTGTACAATGTCATCAAAGGCGAGATGAGCATGGTTGGTCCCAGAGCCTATATCCAAAAAGAACTCGTTGAACAGCAAAAAAAATATCCCAAAAGCAGGCCTCATGTTAAAAAAATCCTAGCCATCAAACCTGGTATCACTGGCCCTTGGCAAACGTCTGGGCGAAACGAAATCCCTTTTGACAAAAGAGCCAAAATGGACGCCGACTACGCCCAAAAAAGAACCATCATCACCGACTTTAGCATTCTCCTCAAAACTCCCAAAGCCATGATTAGTAAATGGTAACTCCACTAAATTACAGCCTATAGTATTGACCTTTCCCGCCTTGGCGAATATAATTCTCGGATTGACTTAAACCCAGTTTGAGCCAGAATCTTGCACTCTTACATATTCTCAAAATCCTGAGTTTTTATCTTAATCTTTTTCCAACTAAACAGGAGAAAAACTATGAGTACCATGAATTCTTTGTATAAAATGGCGATAGAAGCCTTAGCTGTTTTAGAAAAACCTGACTACAGCAATGAAGATTTAGAATTAGTCTTCACCACCTTTGATGAAGTTTGGGGAAATGAGAACTGGTTGGTCTGGTTTGTCAACGAAATTTGTCATCAAAGCAATGGTGAAGTTGAACTTGTTTGGGCTCTCGAAAGAGAATTCGAGGGAATATCTTTGCCCAAAGGAGACCATCTACTAATGAAGCTAGTAAGTGAGCAAAAAATTCAAAAGTTGATTTTCTCACGATCATCTAAACCCTTCAAATTTGTCTAACTAGAAAAAATTGTGCAAGAAAACCGCTTAAAGTATTTAAAAACAGAGAAACTATTTGTCCATCAATACGGATAAATTTTTCACTATTTTTACTCATCTTTAAGCGGTTTTTCGTATCTAAATTAACATCAACCCGTTACTATACATACCACATCAATATACTAGTCCCTATATTCATCACCCACATCTGCTATACTATTTCAGTAATTATCAACACACTGTCCATACTCGGCAGTCACTCTAATATGACTACCAAAAAAAACAAATCCAAAAAACAATCCAGCAATATCCTCAAAGAAATCAACCAGGCCAATCAATCAAAACCTTCCTCAGAAGCAAACCCCACATCTGATCAAGACTCCTCCACAACAATCAAGAAATCAAAGTTCGCCTTTAAACTTAAAAAACCCAGCTTCAAGCTAGGATTTGGCAAAAAAACCAAAATCGGCCTCACCATCTTTCTCATCCCCATCATTCTTTTAACCATCGCCGCTTTGGCAACCATTCCACCACTTCTTAAAATCAAACAAACCATCGCCCAAACAGAAACCACCGCTAGAGAAACTTACCAAGCCCTCAAAGAACAAAACTTGCCTCTTGCCTCCGAAAAACTGCTTGCTACCAGACAAAGTTTTAATATTATCAACTCTAACTACAATAAGCTGTTTTGGTATAAATTCACTCCACTCAGACCTTATTATCTAGACGGACAAAGAATTTTGATCTCTGCCGATTCAGGCTTAAACGCCGGAGAAACACTTCTCGAAGCAGTCACACCATACGCAGACGTATTAGGCTTCTCAGGAGAGGGCACCTTCACTGGCGGAACCGCAGAAGATAGAATTGTCAAAATCATCGAAACCATGGGTGAAGTTGCCCCTGCACTGGATCAAGTCAGCTCAGATCTTCAAACCATCGATGCTCAACTCTCTCAAATTAACCCCAACCGTTACCCTTTTGAAATCCGTGGACAACAAGCACCGGATCTAATCGAACAAGCCCAAGACATGACCTCATTTGCTGCCGATACTATTGGCGACATCAAACCTCTACTCGAAGTTATCCCTTCAGTTGCCGGTCTAGAAGAACCCAAAAAATACTTAGTCTTATTTCAAAACGACGCTGAGCTTCGTCCTACAGGCGGATTTATGACTGCTTACGGAGTATTAAGGGTCGAAAAGGGCAGGGTAAACCAAGAAAAAAGCGACGACATCTACGAACTCGACAACAAATTCAAAAGCAATTTAACTCCACCTGCCCCTATCAAAAAATATCTTCCTTTAGTCTACAACTGGCATCTTCGAGACATGAACTTATCTCCAGATTTCCAAGTATCGATGGATACTTTCTTGGAACACTACTACACAGTCCCAGGTGAGGCAGACGATCTCGATGGTGTTATCGCCATCGACACCAAAATCTTAACTGACTTGGTAAGACTCCTTGGGCCAGTTGATGTTCCTGGGTTTGGGACTTTTAGCGCCGATATCGACGAACGCTGCGATTGCCCCCAAGTTATCTATGAGTTAGAAGACATCTCCACCCGTCCTGTTGCTTACATTAGAGACGATCGAAAAGGCTTTTTAGGCCCCATGATGCAAACCATCATCATCAAAGCCTACGGAGCTCCACCAGCAGTTTGGCCGACTCTATTCAAAACTATGATCGACGACATTGCCCAAAAACACGCCATTTTTTACATGTTTGACGAACAAGCCAACCAAGCCGCGGAAGGTGTCAACGTTGCTGGTAGAATTCTCGATTACGATGGAGACTACTTCCAAATTACCGATACCAACTTCGGTGGTGCCAAGTCTGACCTTTTTATCACTCAAGAAGTAGAACACCAAATCACTGTCCACTCCGACAAAGTCCAACACGAAGCCACAATCACCTACAAAAACCCAGCCAAAGGTAGCAACTGCAACCTCGAAGCCGGACAGCTTTGTCTCAACGGAACTTATCGAGACTATGTTCGTTTCTACTTACCAAAAGGAGCAGAGTTAGTTGAAGCTCTAGGATTAGAGGAGGGGAGTACCGAAACCTCAGAAGACCTAGGAAAAACTGTCATCGAAGGCTTTTTCACTTTTCAACCCGAGTCTCAAGCCAAAATCAAACTCACCTACACAGTCCCTTACCAACCTCAAAACGAGTACAAACTATTTATTCAAAAGCAACCTGGACGTAAAAACCCCAACTATACTGTCATTTTCAATGGTGTCGACAAAAAAGAATTTGAACTCAAAACCGACAAAGAAGTAGTATTTGAACTATAACCCAGGTCTCTACCCATTATGCGCAACTCTCATCGCGTCGAAGCCATTGTTTTAAAACGCCACAACTACTCAGACTCAGACCGTTTCATCACCCTTTTCTCCAATCAAAAAGGTAAAATTTCTTGCCTAGCAAAAGGCGTAAGAAAAATATCCTCACGTAAACGACCTGCTCTCGAAATTGGCAACCAAGTTCAACTCATGTATACCCAATCCAAATCAACTAATATTCTCACCCAAGCTCAACTAATCAACTCGTTCCCCAACCTTAAACAAGACCTTACCAAGATTACCCAAACCTATCAAATCCTCGAGATAGTTGACCTCTTAACAGCCGAAGAAGAAAACCACCCCAACGTCTATCACCAGCTCAAAACCATTATGCACTCACTCCATCAAGACATCGCCACAAAAACCCATATCCTAAATTCAATCAAAGCCATCGTCACCGATCTTGGATTTGGCCTCCCTCAAATCGACACAGAAGAAAACTTAAAACTCCACCTCGAATCCATCGCCGAAAAAAACCTCCGCTCCAAAGCTTTTCTAACTCTCAACAACTTCTAACTAAAATGTGTTAACATCCAGGCATAATTCCAAACAAACATTTTTATGTATCTAAGATTTGAAGACTGGTCTCAATTTATTTACGTCCTTGAAGAGAAAAAAATAACACACGGCGGATCTATAATAAAGATATATGCCTCAGAAACTCACCCTTTTGAGCTTTATCCAAGGAACAACTTTGCTGTATATGACATTCCTCATGACCCATTTCAGCCAAATGAAGTTTTTGATTATGGAGCAAGAGGACGTTACTCTGGGCAAGATTTAGAAGGTTATCTACAACATCTCAACTTATCTAATCTGGGCAAAAAACCTCAAGGGCGTTACATCGATTTGCAAACCTACCTCAAACACAATTTTGCCAAGCTGCTATGGAATTAAAAAATCATCAAGGTGAGTGGTTGATAAATCACCCTCTACAAGATCTTGATGGATTAGAAAATGCAGTTAAAAACCCAGAAGGTTCTAGCCATCAAATTCATTTAGATATCTTTCTTCCTCAATCACTAGATAAGCTTTTTCAACTCATAGGTCATGATCCTACAATCGAAACTGAATTACCTGGGAAGATAATTACTTATGGTGAAACAAAGGCACTACGAAGACGTCAAATTGAAGGGATGTCCAGTAGGGGTAGAAACAAGGAGAGTTAACACCTACACCTCCACCCGACTCACTCCTGGCTCAGCCAAAATCTTCTTGGCAATCTCGTCCTCAACCTCATCTTGAATATATCTCAAAACCGATCGAGCCCCAAAATCAGCCTCATAGCCTTGACTAACTATTCTCTCCACCAACTCATCTCCATACACCAACTCAATCTGTTTTTCCCTTTGCAGATGTTGTTTTAACTTCTCCAACTCCAACCTAACCACGCTCCTCAAGCCTTTCTCAGACAAACTGGTATAAAACACTACCGAATCAAATCTATTTAAAAGTTCCGGTGAAAAGGCTCTGCTTCGAAGCAAATAATCCACCATGTATCGCTCAAACTCTTCACCTTCTTCATGGCCTTGCAAATACTCTCTTGCTGCCTCACTGCCTGCATTCGAAGTAGCAATAATCATCAAATTATTACAATAGACTTCTTCCCCGGTTCCCGTACTAAACTTGCCTTCATCTAGTATCGATAAAAAGATATTCATCACTTCCACCGGCGACTTTTCGAACTCATCCAAAAGTAACACTCCATAAGGTTTAGACCTTATTTTCCTAGCCAGCACTCCCGAATCATCAGCAGTACCTATCAACCGACTCAAGGCATCACCTGATTGAAACTCGGCCATATCAATCCTTAACAGATCATCAGTCTTAAAATATAGCCTAGACAACACTTTTGCCGTCTCTGTTTTTCCCACCCCAGTTGGACCCAAAAACAAAAACGACCCCATAGGCTTGTTTGTCCTCGCAACTACCCCAACCCGATTCCTTCTTAAAGATTTACTAATCTTATTCAAAGCTCCACCTTGATCCACTATATACTTACCCAACTCCTCATCCACATTCAACAGCTCTTGCCTCTCATTTGAATGAAGATCTCCAATTGGCACCCCAACTCTTTGGCTCACCACCATCTCCACATCTCCCAGCACCACACGCTTTTGCCTACTACTATTTTTGTTTGTAATTACCTCTCCCAAAACACTCAAAGCCTTTTCTGGAAAAGGTTCACCAGGCATATATTTTTCACACAACTCAATACATCGCTTCAAACTCCCAAAAGAAAAATACAACCCATGCCTTCTCTCAACCATCTCCACTTCGTCAAATAATACCCTAAACACTGCTTCACCTCGCATCGGTTCCAACTCAACAGGAGTAAACATTTTCATTACCGACCTATCCTCAGCCAACACTTTATGAAAACCACCACTAGTTGCTAGACCAACCACTTGCAACTTATCTTTAGGTAACATCTCTTCCAACACCCCATCCAAATTATGCTCACCGTTTTTTGACAGTAGCAACTGATCTAAACCATTAATTACCAAAATCACATTACCAGCATCCACGGCCTCTTTTAATAATCCTCTCAACACTCCAGCCGCATCTCTTTCACTTGTCTTTGCCAAAAACTCCTCTGCCTTAAACAACAATATTCTTCGATGCCTCAGCTTACTTGCCTCATGCCAAACAATTTTGTGAGCCAAGCCTAAAATCATACTCTTTTTCCCAGAACCTGGGGGGCCATAAATCAACACATCTGGGTTTTTTTCACCCGATAAGATCTGAATCACCCTCTCTGTTTCTTCCATCCGACCATAGTAGGGCTTTAACCTTATCTGTGAATATTCCAACTCTTCACAAAATTCATCCAAAAACGGTGTATACCCAGACGTCCATTCTTTACCAATCCCTCCCAAGCTCAATAAATAATCTTTCCTCCAATACTCACCAAATTTCTTCCTATCTGCCACCAAAAAATGGAACCAGTCACACACCAAATCTACTTCATCAATTCCCAGCCCCACTTTCCTCAACCCTTCCAAACTCTCTTCACTGGCCATAATCAAACTCCTCACCACCGAAGAGTCAGTTAATTGACCATAACCTTTTTGTTTCACAAACTTATGTGCCCTTGCCAATAACTCACCCGAGTTTAGCCTTACATCTGCCAACCATTGCTTCAAGTCGTTCTCACTAACCCCAGTTCTTCTACAAAAAAATCCATAGAAATCACTATCCAAAGCCACTCTCTTCATCTCATCAAAACTTTTCCCACTACGATACCGTTGCTTTACACTCACATGCTGCTGATAAAAAGGATACAAAGGCAAAGGAAATATACTCAAAAATACTCCAGCCAAACCACCAATAACCATCACACTCAAAATTGCCATTACCCCCACAACAATAGTCACACTTCTGACTCCAAAACCCACCACTCTAGACGTTAAATCAAAACTAAGCCTATCCAACAACTCTCCAAAACCCAACCCTTTTTTACCACCCAAATTGTCAGTTTTCTTCCATGGTGCAAATAAAGAACTTGTAAGCCTCGATAGCGAAAAAAAGTGCTTTACAAACAGCACATAATTTCCCACTACCTGCCATATAGTCGGCAACCCCACTTTCTGATACCAAACCAAAAAACTCATACTCATACTCTATCACATCAGAGAATACAAAAAATTGATTTACTAGGATATACTACAAGCTACAAAAGCCAGCCAGATCAGGATAGGTACATGAACAATCAAATCCTTTTTCAGGTTTATCTGTTCACAATTTTTGCTTCACCAGCAGTTTGGTTACTCGTGACCCAGTTGCCAGAACACAACAAAAAAGCAATTCCTAACCAACAAGCTCTCGAGACAAGGCTAATAGCCAAATACAAAACATTTGCAGCTAGTTTTTTTCTTTTCTTGAGTAGCCTCTGTTTGTTGATCATTCAACCAATCAATCTTGAAATCAGCTTTGCTGCAACCTTGTTGCTAGTCACAGGTTTAATAGGACTATTTTCTTCATGGTCAAATTTTAATCAAGTGATTAGTACACACCAAATCATCGCATCCTAAAACAATCAGTAGGCTGGCTTTTTAAGCGATAGTTCTTTGCAACCTATCGCTTTTTTTATCAACAACTTTTCAACTTGACACCTAAACTCATCTGAGTAAAATAAACCTAACTAAATAGTAGCAATGATCGCCTTTGGCAAGCGGGAGCTACACAAACAAAGCGCACTTCTCTATCTTTTTATAGAGTAGGGAAGTGAAGCAGGGTGGAACCGTCCACAATCAATGGACCCCTAGCACTAAGCTGGGGTTTTTTTGTATTAAACAACTAATTGGTCATTTAGTCTTATCTGGGTCAATTAGATAAATTAGAAATTAGCATTTGACTCTCATGTCCAACCAAAAGACTTTAGATCAATTAGTTGCTCTTTGTAAACGTCGTGGATTTATCTTCCCCGGATCAGAAATCTATGGAGGACTTGCCAACACCTATGATTTTGGACCACTTGGAGTCGAACTCCTAAGAAACATCAAAAACTACTGGTGGCAAAACTTTGTCACTCACCGGCCAGAGATATATGGACTCGACACCTCAATCCTTATGAGCCCAAAAGTTTGGCAAGCTTCTGGACACACAGCTAGTTTCACCGATGTTCTTATCGATTGTAAAAGCTGCCAATCCAGAACCAGAGCCGATCACATCATCGAAAACTACTTTGCCAAAAAAGGCCCAGAAAAAAAGGTCGAAGGACTATCTACCGACGAGCTTTCTAAAATCATCAAAGACAACCAAATTAAATGTCCAACTTGTGGTAACCATGACTGGACTGAGCCTAGAAATTTCAATCTCCTCTTTGAAACCCAAATTGGTATCGTCAAAGAGTCCGAATCCACTGCCTACCTTCGTGGTGAAATTGCCCAAGGAATGTTTGTTAACTTCAAAAACGTCCTTAACACCATGCGCCCCAAACTCCCTTTTGGACTAGCCCAATCTGGAAAAGCATTTAGAAACGAAATCACTTTGGGAAACTTTATCTTTCGCACCCTTGAATTCAACCTAGCAGAATTTGAATACTTTTTCGACCCCAAAACCACTAAATGGGAAGATATATTTGAAAACTGGAAAGCACAAATGTATGAGTTTGCCCTTTCAGTAGGTCTCTCAAAGGATAACCTTCGTTGGAGAACTCATACCGACGAAGAACGCTCCCACTATTCAACTCGCACAGAAGACCTAGACTACAATTTCCCTTTCGGAGGCTTCAAAGAAATGTTTGGGCTAGCCTACAGAAGTGATTATGATTTAAAAAACCACATGGAGAAATCTGGAGTCGACCTCCAATACATTGACCCTCACGACAACAAAAACAGATTTATCCCTCACGTTGTCGAGCCCACTTTTGGAGTCAACAGAATCTTCTTGGCTATCTTGGCAGAAAGTTACACAGAGTCAGATGGAAAAATCATTCTCAAACTTCCTAAACACCTAGCCCCTTACAAAGTCGCTGTCTTTCCTCTTCTGGCCAACAAGCCTGAATTAGTTGACAAAGCCCAGAAAGTCTATGATATGCTGAACCCAAACTTTGCCGCTGATTGGGACTCACGAGGCAACATTGGTAAACGTTATGCTTCCCAAGACGAAATCGGTACACCCTACTGTATCACCATCGATTTTGAGACTTTGGAAGATGACACCGTCACCATAAGAGATAGAGATACTGGTGATCAAACTAGAATCAAAATAGATAAACTAACCGATCACCTAAATAAACAGTTAAGTCAATAAACTCAAATCTATTATTTAGTACCAAACAATCTGGGTCAGTTTATGAAAAAAACCTTACTGCTTTTATCAATCTTTGTTATTACTCTCTCGCTTTCAGGTTGTTCGCTTTTTAAAAAGAAAAAAACAGCTGAAGCCACCAAGAAGGCTCCAATAAATGAACCAGTCAACGTTATAGATACAACTCTAAGACCTTTCGTCTCTCTTGTACCATCAAGCAATGGTAGAAACATCACTTTAAACATAGATACCCTCCCTAAAAAAGCCGCCGAAATGGAGTACGAACTCGAATACCAAGCTGGTACTCTTCTACAAGGTGCTTTTGGATCAATCGATCTCTCTTCCATCCCCACCTCCACCGACATCTTGCTCGGTTCATGTAGTGCTGGAGGGGCTTGTAGTTATCACGAAGATGTCAAAGGCGGTTCTTTAACCATGAAGTTCAGAGCCGACGAAAACTACGCTCTCAAGACTGAATGGCGCTACATCCCCACGAATGAAGCCGACGGACAATTTAGCTCACGAGACAGCAAACTCCAAATTCAAGCCGGTAAAGTGTTAGACAAAACACCATATGTCATAGTCATGCAGACTTCAGGGCTACCATCAGAAATTGATGGCCAAGTAATTGCCGGGCCTTATGGGATTTTTACTTCGGGCAATTTACCTCAAGATCAAACCGTCGAGGTTTCAGTTAGGCTATCTGAAGACTCCCAAACGGCTACTATTCACGGTTGGGACGGTTCTTCTTGGCAATCATTTGATACCACTGTTGCTGATAAAACCGCCACAGCCGAAGTCGACCTCATGTCTGTCTACGTGGTTACCCAATAAACTAATTCTTACTTATAACTTAGAGACTAGCTAGACCTAGTCTCTTTTTTTGTAAGTTTTTACTCCCAAACAATACACGAAACATTGCGACTCTTCACGCTTTTTTACAAATTCCGTCCTTGACACCGACTTTGAAAACGATTATTTTATTTAGTAGTGGTGAATAGTGGTGAACAAGCCGTATAATTATCAAATGTTAATCGGCAATTATCATTACTCGCTCCAAGCCAAAGGTCGCTTGGCAATCCCAACTGCCTTTAGAAAATCACTTGGGGACAAAGCAATCATCACCCAAGGCATTGAAAAATGTCTTCAGATTCTGCCCTTTAACACTTGGTCATCCATGACTCAAAGTCTAGGAAAACACCCTCTCCAAAGCCAAACTTCTCGCCAACTCAGAAGGTTAATAGCCCACAACGCGTCCCAGATAGAATTTGACACTCAAGGTAGAATCTTAATTCCCAAACCTCAAAGAGATTGGGCGAATCTATCCAAAAAAATTGTCATCGCTGGGTCAATCGATTGGGTTGAAATCTGGGATAGAGAAAACTACTTAAGCTATCAAAATCAACTATCCACTCAGGCTGAAGAATTAGCAACCTTATTAGAAAAACAAACAAACTATGAATAATCACTATCACACTCCAGTTTTGCTCACCGAGGCTATAAACCTGCTGGAGGTTCAGCCAGGTAAAAAATACATAGACTGCACTCTTGGCGGTGGGGGACATACTCAAAAGATTCTTGAGCTTGGAGGTCTTGTCTTGGGGCTCGATTGTGATCAGCAAGCTATCAATCACAACGAAAAAACCAAACAAGGTTATCTCCAATCATCTCAACTAACTATCGTTAAAACCAACTACACCCATCTACAAGAAACAGCCCAAAGTCATCAATTCACCCAGGTAGATGGTATCCTAATGGACTTAGGTGTATCCAGTTTTCAACTAGATCAACTTGAAAGGGGATTTAGTTTTAACCAAGACGCTCCGCTAGACATGAGAATGGACCAAGAACTTGCTGTCAAAGCCGCTGATCTAATCGCTGCTTTGTCACAAAAAGAACTAGCTTTTTTGTTTAAAAAATTTGGCGATGAACCAAAAGCTAACCAAATTGCCAAAGCCATAATTGAGTTCAGAAAAGCACAACCCCTTACCAACACTGACCAACTTAAAAAACTAGTCGAAAAAATTTACTCAAATTACAAATTTAATAAAACCAAAATACATCCAGCTACAAAAACATTCCAAGCACTCAGAATTGCTATCAATGACGAGTTAAATGGGATAGATCAAACTTTGCCCCAAACTCTAGACCTACTTAAAACTGGAGGCAAGTTAGTTATCAGCAGTTGTCACTCTGGTGAGGATAGGATAGTCAAACACGTTATTAAAAATAATCATCACAAACTAAAGCCACTCTCTGCCAAGCCCATCCAACCTACCGATCTCGAAATAAAAAACAACCCAAGATCTAGGAGTGCCAAATTAAGAGCCGCTCAGAAAATATCATGAAATTAAAAACCACCCTCATCATCTCAACCGCCTTTTTATCTATCATTTTGATTGTTGCCAATGTAGTAGTATCCTCTAACTACACCACCACTAGAGAAAAACTAAAACAACTTGAAACTAAAAAACAACAACTCACTGAAGCTAATCGTGAACTAACTCAACGCATCTTAAAAAACACCTCAATCTATTCATTAGAAGAAAAAGCCTCAACCCTCGGTTACCAAAAACCATCTGAAATTATCACCGTCACCGATCCGTCAGCTGCTGTTGCTCTTGTAGAAAATTAATCATGCACTCAAGAATCTCATTTATTAAAGGAGCCATACTTCTTGGATGGATTGTCATCTTATCCCGGCTTTTTTATTGGCAGATCTTAAGTAACACCACCCTTAGCGTTGAGGCTCAAAGCCAAAGAACTAGCACCCAACTCATTCCAGCAGATCGTGGTAGCATTCTTGCTTCAGATGGCTACTCAATCGTAACCAACGAACCAGAGTTTCTTCTTTATGCTTACAAACCACAACTCGAAATCACCCCCAACCAAATAAGCCTACAGCTTGCCAATTTGCTCACTGACCCAAACCCCAAAGACGCTACCGAAGCCGCCAAACCTTTAGAACAAAGAATCAACCAAACTCACCAGGATATTTTAGCCAAACTATCTGACGATCAAAAACAGTGGATTCCTTTATGGCGTCACCTCAAAAAAGATCAAAAACAAGCCATAGATAAACTCAAAATAATTGGCCTTGGTTTCGACCAAGAAACAGTTCGCTACTATCCAGAAGCATCAATGTCTGCCCATCTTCTAGGTTTTGTTAGCAAAGATGAACAAGGCAACCCTCAAGGATACTTTGGCCTTGAAGGTTATTATGATCGAGAACTAAGAGGCAAGGCTGGAAAAATTAATCAAGAAACAGACGCTACAGGCAAACCCATCCTTATTGGACTTTTCAATAAAAATCCTGGTCGCCAAGGTAGAGATCTAAAACTCCATCTAGACCGGACTTTGCAAAATCTTATCGAAAAACAACTCCAAAAAGGCATCGAAGTATATGGTGCCGCAAGTGGTGAAGTCATTATTATGCAACCCCACACAGGGGCAATCTTAGCCATGGCCTCTTGGCCGTCATACTCACCCGATAACTTTGTCGACTACCAAACCAGCCTTTACAAAAATCCACTCATTGCCAACACTTATGAACCAGGATCCACCTTCAAAGTCATCACCATGGCTGCAGCTATAGAAGAGGGAGTTATCGAACCCAACACTCATTGTGACTCTACTTGTGATGGGCCGGTGACTATAGGCAAGTTCACTATCAGGACATGGAACAACGAATACAACCCTGGACAGACCATGACCGAAGTTTTAGCCCGATCAGACAACACCGGTATGATCTTTACAGCTTTTAAGCTGGGCAAATACCAATTCATCGACTACCTTGAAAAATTTGGCTTTGGACAAGCAACCGGTATCGACCTTCAAGAAGAAACAGTTCCAACTCTAAGGAAAAAATGGGGAGATATTGACGTTGCCACCACTTCTTTTGGTCAGGGGATAGCTGTCACGGGGATTCAAATGGTACAAGCCGTCAGCGCCATTGCCAATGGAGGCAACTTAATGGAACCCCAGGTTGTCTCCCAAGTAATTGACCAAAAAACCAACGACATTAAACCTAAAGTTATCAGACAAGTCATCTCTAAACAAACCGCCGACAAAGTCACCCAAATGATGATCGAATCGGCCCATCACGGAGAAGCCCAATGGACCGCACTTAAAAATTACCAAATAGCCGGAAAAACAGGAACCGCCCAAATCCCCATCGCTGGACACTATGATGCAGAAAAAACCATCGCCAGTTTTGTTGGTTTCGCTCCGGCCAATGACCCTGAATTTGTCATGCTAGTCAAACTAACAGAACCAACGTCATCGCCTTGGGCCGCCGAAACAGCTGCTCCGCTTTGGTATCAAATCGCCAACGAGGCTTTAATCTACTTAAAAGTTCCTCCAAAACAATAACTCAACTACGCCAAAATCTTCTCACCATTGTGTGCAAAAAATTTAGCCCCGACTCTAGCAGCCACTTCTCGAGCTGTAGCTATTAGATTTTTAGCCATCTCCATCTTTTGAGTTTGATTTACTATTACCAAGTTATTTTCGCCTCCTGGGTTGTGTCGACCAAACCTAGTATCGGAAAAAGGTACTCCCGTTTCACAAAACTCCCAACTCAGACATTGTTTGGGCAAACTTTCATTTCGACTCCCAAAACACCCTCTGTCATAGTAATGATTCAAATCATAATACTCTCCGAAGTGGCTTATTTTAGTATCTCCAAAGCCAACAGGATCCACTCGACCTTCAGCTAGTATTGTTATCATCAAATGTTTCATATGAAAATCTCTTGGGTTATCAACAACATGAACCACATAATTAACAGGCATCACTTTACCCAAGGTATATCCAGAATAAAAACTATATCGTCTCACCCCAATTTCTTTTTTTACCAGAGCTAAATCATTCTCGGAAGGCACTACCACTTGACTCAACTCATCCATTGGAATTTTACAAGTCTGTAACCCCATCAAACCTTCATACACACTAGATATATATATGTTGTATTTTACTCTAGTCTCAATTCATTTCAACTCAGCTCTTGATTTTATAAAAGCAATAAATAGAAAAACATCCCGATGCACGTTACAATCTAACTATGATCCTAAAAAAAATCATTCCCCAATCGATAAAAAACCTTTACCACTACATCCAAGGTGTTTTAGCTTACAGACTTAATGGACAACCATCAAAGGATCTGTTTGTTATTGGTATCACTGGCACCGATGGTAAAACAACCACCGCCAATATCCTTTACCATTTGTTAAAATCTGCCGGGTTACCAGTTGCTCTAATCAGCACAGTCGGAGCCTACATAGGCAATGAAGAATTAGACACTGGCTTCCACGTCACCTCACCAGACCTATTTCCTCTCCACAAGTTACTCAGGAAAATTAAACAACAAGGCTACAAATACGTAGTCTTAGAAGCCACTTCACACGGTCTTGATCAGCACAGGCTTTATGGTACCAATATCAAAATGGGCATACTCACCAACATCACCCATGAACATCTTGACTACCACAAGACCTATCAAAACTACGTCAAAGCCAAAGCCAAGCTGTTCAAATCAGTAAAAACGGCCATCTTAAATGCCGACGATCGCTCATACACCTACATAGCTCCTCTAGTACACCCGGGGGCAAATATAATCACCTACTCCCAAAAAACTCTACCCAAAAACCTCCTCTCTCTTGTCACTGACAAATACCCCCAAGCCTATAACCAATACAATGCTACAGCTGCCGTTTTAGCCGCCAAACAACTTGGAGTAACCGATAAACAACTCAAAAATGCCATCCCCACCGTCCCTCAAATTCCTGGAAGAATGGAAACTATACCCAACAAAAAAGGATATAAAATCATCGTAGATTTTGCCCATACCCCAAATGGCCTCAAAAATGCCCTAGCTTCACTCAAAAAACAATCAACCAAAAAACTCATAGCCGTATATGGCTCTGCTGGTTTAAGAGACCAACAAAAAAGGCCACTTATGGGTGAGATTGGCGCTCAATTTGCCGACGAAATCATTCTTACTGCCGAAGATCCAAGAACTGAATCTGTCAACCAAATTATCTCTCAAATGGCCCAAGGCATAAACACCAACCATGCCCACATCCACAAAATCCCCGACCGACTTGAGGCAATAAAATTTGCTTTAAAAATTGCCAAAAAAGGTGATACAGTAGGCATATTCGGAAAAGGGCACGAAAAAACCATGTGTTTTGGTAAAATTGAGCACCCTTGGTCAGATAGACAGGCCGTTCTGGAGATACTAAATAATAAGGAATAAAAATGAAAAAAGTTGTTATCGTTGGTGGAGGTACCGGAACCTTTGTCGTCACTCAAGCCTTAAAAATACAACAAGACATAGAACTCACCAAGATAGTTACTGTTTTTGACTCTGGAGGATCAACTGCGAGATTAAAAGACGAGTTTGGTTTTCTACCTGTAGGAGACTTAAGGCAGTCTCTGGCAGCTCTAGCAGCCGAAAACCACCATTCTTGGATAAGAGAACTGCTTCTTTATCGCTTTAGCAAAGGTGAAGGGTTAGAAGGGCACAATCTTGGCAACTTAATCCTCACTGCACTCCAAGACATGACTGGCTCGACCCCGAAAGCACTTGAAATAGCCACCAAAATTTTTCGCCTTAAAGGCAACATTCTTCCTGTATCTTTGGGTAATGCCGAAATCAAAATCACTTACCAAAACGGCGAGATAGAGGTTGGAGAACACAAACTAGATGACATGAAAAGGGGTGGGCGTAGAATCACTAAGATAGAACTAACCCAACCATGTAACCTCTACTCCAAATCAAAAAAAGCCTTGGAAGAAGCCGACTACATTATCATAGGACCAGGTGACATGTACGCCAGTGTTCTACCCAACTTTATAGTCAAAGGTGTCAAAAACACTCTTAAAAAATCTTCTGCCCAAATCATATATGTTTGCAATCTAATGACAAGATATACTCAGACTCATCAACTAACTGCCAGCGATCACATCAACCTAATCCAAAAACATATCGGTCGTGACCTTAACTATGTTCTAGTCAACAACGGAAAAATTCAACCCAAAATTGCCCAAAAATACGCCTCGCAAAAAGAATTTCCTGTAGTCGATGATTTGGGAAAAAACCAATCTTATAAAGTCATTAGAAGCAATTTTGCTAGCTCAATTCCAGTTAAAAAGAAAAAAGGCGACAAAGTTCCCCGAGCACTCATGCGGCATGATAAAGATAGATTGGTAAAAGCCTTGTTAAAAGTAATAAAATAACTACATGAAACCTAAAATAATCATTTTAGCCGCCGGAAAATCTTCACGTTTTGCCCCATTTAATCAAACCCACAAAAGCCTCCATATTATTTGCGGACAACCCATTCTTGCCCACACGCTTACAAGTGTCCAAAAAGCAGGTTTTGACCAAGCCATAGTCGTAATTGGCCCCAACACAGATCAAGAATACATTAAAAAATTTGCCCCCCAAGAATTGGAACTAACTTTTGTAATTCAACAAAAACCTCTCGGCCAAGCCAACGCCATTCTCTCAGCCCAACACCTTGTCGATGAATCATGTATCATCCTCAACTCACAGCAATGCCTTTTTCATCAACAAATAAATGATTTCAATAAAGTCTGGGAAGATAGCCAGGTAACAGCAGCTGCTTTAAGGCAAAAAACCACCCAAACTCAAAACTATGGGATTTTTGCACTAGATGGTGATCAAGTTAAATCCCTAGTCGAAAAACCCTCACCATCCCAAGCACCATCAGATCAAAGACTTGTTGGTACCTACTACATGACTAAAGATTTTTTGAATACTCTTGCTCAAGCCAAGGAAGAAGAATACCAACTTGAAGCAGTCATCAACCAGGTTGCCAAAACAAAAAAAATCATGGCCTACCCTACTCAGATCAATCCCAGCCTAAAATACCCCTGGGATCTCCTCAAAATCAAAGATCTCATCCTCTCCCAACAGCCAGCCACAATCTCTCCAAATGCTCAAATTGCTTCAACAGCCATCATCAGGGGAAATGTCACTATCGAATCAGGGGCCCAAATTCACGATTTTGCCATAATTCAAGGACCAGCTTACATTGGCAAGAATGCTCTAGTCGGCGCCTACTGCCAAGTCAGAAACAATTCAGCCCTTGAAGAAGATTCTCAAATAGAAAGATACTGTGATGTTAGAAACTCAATCATTGGCCCAGCCACCCACATCCACTCCGAGTTTATTGGAGATAGCATTCTTGGCAAAAACGGCAGAATTGGCGCCGGGTTTATTACTGCCAACAAAAGACACGACAGAAAAAATATTCGTATCTCAGTCAAAAACCAAGACCAGGACACAGGACGTAATAACCTCGGACTCATCATGGGAGACAACGTAAAAATAGGTGTCAACTCTTCCACCATGCCTGGAACCATCTTAGGTAACAACTCCATAGTTTGGCCAGGAATCACCATCAAGGCAACCCATCCAGACGATTCCAAAATAGCAGCTTCCAATCTCTAACTAATCGTTAGAAAGTTATCCATGAAACTATTTGTTCTCATAGACGTTGACCATACTCTTCTCGATACCCAAAAACTCGTAAACGATTTTAAATCCATCGATAAAATTCAAGATTACCTCAACGCATCTCAAAACTCGATCCAATCTTATCTTTTTCCAAATGCTCTCAAATTCCTAAAAACCATCTCAAACACGCACAACACAGCCATCTTTTCAGAAGGACCTTTGCCTTACCAACAACAAAAAATTAAAAACCTTCAACTGCAACAATTTACCAACCAACCTTCTATCATCACCGCTCCCCATCAAAAAACTAAAATCTTTGACCAAATCAAACAAAACCACACCAACATAGTTCTAATCGACGATAAACCCACTCATCTCGATCAAGCTTTTCAAAACTCCATCACCACAATAAGGGTAAAAACTGGTAAATACAAAGCCACTTCAACACAATATCCTTGTGACTTTACCGTCTCCAACTTAGACCAAATCTTGGACTTAAAAGTACTCGACAAAATATCCCAACCCATCAAATTTTCAAAAAATATTCACCTCATAGGCGCCAAAGGGGTAGGAGTTACTGCCTTAGCTTGTTGCCTCAAAAACCTCAAAAAAAACCTCACCGGTTCAGATACTAAACTACCTCAAATTACCGACCCAATTTTAAAATCACTCAATATATCCACCAAAAACTTCTCGCCCAAAAACATCACTTCAGATCTGGACTTAGTCATATATTCGGGAGCATATCAAAAGAATTCCCACCCAGAACTAATTCAAGCCGCCAAAAAAAATATTTACACTCTCTCTCAAGCCCAAGCTTTAGCACAACTTATGGTGCCAAAGGATCAAATCCTAGTCTGTGGAGTTGGAGGGAAAACCACCACCACTGGCATGATGGTTCATGCTCAGACAAAACTCAAGCTCAAACCAAGCTGGTTTATTGGTACCAGTCAAATCAACAATCAAATTCTTCCAGGCAAAATTGACTCAGGCAAATATTTCATTGCCGAAGCCGACGAATATGCCATCGCACCTCCAACCAACACCAACCCCAAATTTAGCCTCTATCAACCCAAAGTTATAGTCTGCACCAATCTAGTCCACGACCATCCAGATATATACGACAATCTCGAACAAACTCGAAACACTTTTGCCAAGTTTTTCAACAAACTACCCAAGGATGGACTCCTTCTGATCAACTATCATACTACCCACCTCAAAAGCCTCATAAACAAACTCGAAACCAAAGCTCAGGTGCAAACTTTTGGTACAGCCCCAATGGCAGATTGGTACATCAAACACACCGCCAATCCTCTCAACTGGCAAATACACCATCGGCAATACACTCTAGACCTAAAACTCAAGGTCCCAGGATTAATCAATGCTCAAAACGCTACAGCAGTTATCGCCTCCAACTTCTTCCTTGGTCACAATATCAAAAAAATTACTAACGCTCTCCACTCATACACTGGAGTCAAACGCCGCTTGGAACTAATTCAAACCAAAAACGACATCCACTACTATGACGACTATGCACACCACCCAAAAGAGATAACTGGAGCTCTAAAAGCCCTTAAGTCAATACACCCAAAAAGCCGTCTCATCACTATCTTTCATCCACACACCTTCTCCAGAACAAAAGCATTACTTCAAGATTTTTCCACTGCCTTTACCGCTACCGACCAACTAATAATTGCCCCCATTTTTTCTTCTGCTAGAGAAAAACAAGACCAAACTATCTCGAGCCCAGGATTGGTCAAAGCCATCAAGCCCCACAACCCCAACACACTTTATCTATCAGACTTCGACCATATTATTGACCACATAAAAAAAATCAGCCAGCCCAACGAC
This sequence comes from uncultured bacterium, assembly GCA_965369335.1. Taxonomy (GTDB): domain Bacteria; phylum Patescibacteriota; class Microgenomatia; order UBA1400; family CAYNFZ01; genus CBDUQH01. The sequence goes on along the minus strand of CBDUQH010000002.1, from coordinate 1,943 downwards.
GTCATCGTCACCATGGGGGCTGGCAATATCTATCAAAGTCACAAACAACTCTAACCATGACTAAAGCCAAACAAAACTACTCTCTCAAAAACAACAACACTCTTCAAGTCGAGGTCAAAGCCAACTATTTTGCCCAGGTTAAATCAGAACAAGACATCCTAGACTTGTTAAGCCAAAACCAGTATAAAAACCTACCCAAATTTGTTTTAGGATCAGGTAGTAACACTCTGTTTACAAAAGACTATCAAGGCTTGGTTATACACAACAAAATCTTAGGCCGAGAAATTACCCAACAAGATCAAAACCACGTCTACATCAAACTAGGAGGAGGAGAAGATTGGCCTCAATTCGTAGAGTTTGCTGTCAACCAGGGTTACTCTGGAGTAGAGAATTTAGCCTTGATTCCGGGCACTGCCGGCGCTGCTCCAGTCCAAAACATTGCCGCCTACGGGCATAACTTAACAGATACCTTTGTTTCACTCGAAGCTATAAACCTAAACACTTTAGCCACAAAAACCTTCAATAAAAAAGAGTGCAAATTTGGTTACAGAGACAGTGTTTTTAAAAACGAATATAAAGGTCAATATATCATTACCAGAGTAACACTTAAACTCAATAAAAAACACAACCTTGAAACTAATTATTACTCAATTCATGGTCGATACGACTCACTTCAATCAGAATTAAAATCCTTTGCCCAAAAACCCTATACCATAAAGGACGTGTATCAGGCCGTTATCAATATTAGAACTAGAAAACTTCCCGATTGGACCCACACCCCAACCGTAGGTAGTTTTTTTGTTAACCCCATAATCACCAAACAAAAACTAACCCAACTACAAAGCCTTATTCAAGAACTCCAATTCTATCCAGCTCAAGATCTAAAATATGTAAACCAAAATGATCCAGGATCAAACCAACTAGTCAAAATTCCAGTCGGTAGATTACTCGATGAACTAGGGTGGAAAGGTAAACAAATTGGTAACTGCAACGTCTCTAACAAATGGGCCTCAATCATCACCCACAACGGTAAAGCCACTGGTCAGGAAATACTAGAATTTACTCAAAAAATCAAAACCGATGTTAAAAATAACTATGGCATAACCATAAAAACAGAGGTAGAAGTAGTCTAAAAGGAGAACTATGTCCAAATTTCAAATCACAGGTGGAAACCCACTCTACGGCTCCGTCCGATTAGGTGGCGCCAAAAATGCCAGTTACAAACTGATGATTGCTTCATTACTTTGCCAAGGAGAATCAAGACTTCTCAACTTTTCACACATTCAAGATGTACAAGCTACTAGAGAAATTATCGATTCATTAGGGGCCAAAACTGCCAATGCAGGTGAGAGAACTCTATTTATCAATGCTTCAAATCTAACTTCACACCATATTGACGACCAATACGGACCCAAATCTAGATCTTCAAACATGTTTATCCCCGTTCTTCTTCACCGCCTTGGTAAAGCCTCTGTTCCCTCCCCTGGAGGTGACAAGATAGGAAAAAGACCTCTAGATCGTCATTTCAAAGGCTTAGAAGCCATGGGTGCTAAGATTATCACCCAAAAAGGTCGCATCTCTGTCGAAGCCGAAGCTCTCCACGGTACTCATTATAAATTTGCCAAAAACTCCCACACAGGTACAGAAACCTTGATAATGGCAGCTGTTTTAGCCAAAGGTGAAACAATCCTAGAAAACGCTGCCTTAGAACCAGAAGTAGATGACCTGATCAATTTTTTAAATCAAATGGGAGCCATCATTCGTCGCCGCCCAGGCAGGCTCATCAAAATAGAAGGCGTCAAGAAACTCAAGCCTACCATCTACAGCATTATGCCAGACAGAAATGAAGCCGTATCCTACGCTTGTGCAGCCATAGCCACCAAAGGTGACGTCATCGTTGAAAATGCCCAAGCCCAACACCTCCAAGCCTTTTTAGACAAACT
>CBDUQH010000001.1:0-37326 GCA_965369335.1 uncultured bacterium | reverse complement strand
CCCCCACCCAAACCATCACCAACCTCTCCTCCACCCTTATCCGCCAAAAAATAGCCTCCAACTCCCATCCCCATACGCATCTCCCACCCAAAATCATCAAATACATCCACAAACACAAGCTCTACTCATAAACATGATAAAATATCCCATAAACTATTATCTGAAAATTTATGAATCACGAACAGCATCCATACCACCTCATACCTCAACTCAACCGCATAGCTATCAACACCAAAACTAACCAACATCACCTCTCCAAATCCACCCCTCACAACAGAGAGGAGCTTAACCAAGCCCTCGACAGAATGAAATCTGTACACCCCGGTCTAAAGTTATCATCCGAACAAAAAATAGATTTTACTAGATACTGTCTCCTCATAGAACAGGTCATTTATTGTGCCAACAACCAAGCCAAGCCTTCCAAATACTTCGACGAAGCTACAGCCAAACTTACCTGGGACGCCACTACAGACCAAGAGAATGACTTCCAAAACCATCCTCTTGATGAACTTTCCAAACTCGCTATCCAAGGAGACTGGCAACCAATACTCAACTCAATTGCAGACCACCTAGGATCCAACAAACACATCCAAAATAATCACTCACCTCTAAATGGGGCAACCATTGCTCTCTCACTCTACACTTCAGTTATCGAATACCATCAATCATTAATCAAGCAAGCAGCCTAAACATGCAAAAAACACTTCCTTCAATCAAACCTCAACAACAACAAGACCAAATAGTCTCATTTATCAAAAAAACTTTTGCCGATGCCGGCAAAACCACCGCCATCGTGGCAGTTTCAGGAGGTATCGACTCAGCTACCACTTTGAGCCTAACCACATCTGCCCTTGGCCCACAAAACACTCACGCCCTACTCCTACCTTCCCTCCAAACCGAAGAAAAACACCTTGGCGACGCCCACAAAATCACCAACCATCTCCAAATCCCCACCCAAAACGTGCATGAAATCAACCTTGCTGGTATCCAAGACATGGTCAGCCAAACTCTTCGACTTTATACCAAACAATCCCCTACAGACGATAGAATTGGCAACATCGCCGCCAGAATCCGCATGATTCTTATCTACGACCAAGCCAAGGCCAAAGATGCCCTAGTCGTTGGCACTGAAAACAAATCTGAACACCTACTTGCTTACTACACCAGATATGGAGACGAGGCCAGCGACCTAGAACCCATTAAACACCTCTACAAATCTCAAGTTTACGAACTCGCTGTCCACCTGGGTATCCCAGAAGCAATTATCACCAAAAAACCCACAGCCGGACTCTGGAAGGATCAAACAGACGAAGATGAGCTTGGGTTTTCATATGCCCAAGCAGACCCTATTCTTTATTTCCATTTTGATGACCACAAATCAGCCGAAGATATTGAAAAACTAGGCTACGACCAAAAGATAATTCAAAAAATCCTCAAGCATTGCCAAAAAATCGACTTCAAACACCACGTCCCATACACATTAGACAAATAAACATTTCCAGATACAGTTTAATTTCAAATCAAATATAGTTTCAAAGCAACATTTGTCTGACATTCAACACTCTTTCGCAACAACCAAGTTACAGTCATACAAATCATTAGCGAGCCAAGAAACCTAAAAGGTCAAAAACTTACTGGGCGAGCGGCTTTGAAACCATATTTGAAAAACAATCGAAATCAGTTGTGCCAAACCCTAGGCTTCTGAGCTTTTGGGCTTTTGAGCTTCTGTGCTTTTTTCAGAAGTCTTATGAGTAGTCAATCCAGCAGCTTTAAGCTTCCTCAAAACTTTTGTAGGCACTTCAACTTTGTGTTTCACGCCATCCAATATCACAGTTGCTCGATGCAAGTTTCTCTTAAAAGATCTATTTGTTCTGTTTTTGGCGTGAGAAACATTGTGACCTTTGTGAGCCACTCTATTAAATTGCAGATCTTTAATGCTTAAATTCTTTAAGTTCATATATTCTCCTAAAAGTAGGGTTGGGCTTTAAATCAAACACAACCTAGTCTAAAATTGCAGAGTTGTATCTTACCAAACAAACCAAAAAAGATAAAGTCTGGCATGATATACACTCAGATCTAATTCTTTAGGTCAATTAGTGCAATTAAATCAATTAGAAATTTTTCTTAATGCTCTTATCACTTCTTTTCCAAAACCCAATCGTATTTATCCTAGTTTTTGCTGGTCTAGTCCTAGCTCTCACCATCCACGAATTTGCCCATGCCCTTGCCGCCGACAAACTCGGTGATCCCACTCCCCGCCTTCAAGACAGGCTCACATTAAATCCCCTTGCTCACCTCGATCCAATTGGAACTCTACTCCTCCTGGTTGCCGGCTTTGGCTGGGGTAAACCAGTCATGTTTGACCCCTACAACCTCGACAACCCCAAAAGAGATGCTGCTCTAATCTCACTCGCTGGACCTGCATCAAACATCATTCTCGCCATCATCTTAAGCCTCATCATTAGAACCAACCCCTTCACCGGTCCAGCAGCCCTTCTTCTCGACGCTATCCTAAGACCAAGCATCTACCTAAACATCGTCTTGGCTATATTTAATCTTATCCCCATCCATCCCCTAGATGGTGGCAAAATCCTCATCGGCTTATTGCCCCACGACATGGCCGTGGAGGCCGAAGATTTTCTCAGACGCTACGGCACCATCATCTTGATCATGCTTATCCTCCCCATCAACAACGGTGTCTCTCCAGTGTCTTCACTAATCTCCCCAGTCATCTCCACCATCATCTCCATTCTCCTCCCAAATTAAATCCCATAATCTCTACTATAGGTTGACAAATCTCCACTTATAATGCTAGAATTCGCTATTCAAAGCGCAATCGCGTTTTGCCCCTTAAATAAAAATGGTGGTTACCGAGGCACTAACAAATCTTCTCAAATATCGTCACTTCACAACCTGAGATTTGTCCTCACCAGCATTAGTTTAAGAAAGAGAGAGCCCACGCACATTACGTGCGTCCCCCACATTAAAAGAGGCCTCACTTTCCAAACCTAGCGATGAACAAGGACCCCAAAATCCTTGAGCGACCAAAAAAACATAAAATCATCGCACCTCAACCGAGACTTGGAAAAACTCCCCTCACCACCTTCCAAAAAAAGTCTTCCAAGTCTCGGTTAAATTATCTTCACTCCCAAATTCCCCTTGACACCCATCCCTATTGATAGGCTATAACTATTGCTAGTTATTGTTTGCCAGAAAAGCAATCAATATCCCAAAGGCTGCTGACCGCTATCGGAGGCAGGTATATTTAGGTGTGATTTACTCCACCTGCCCAACAATCCAACAAGCAAATTTAGGTAATAAACCATATCTTGGTCTAGTTTCAATTCGAAACTCTGCCAAATCCAAGCTGGCTGCTTTACCTTTACCTCAAACTATTCAAGAAAGGAGGTGAAAACAATAATGGTCAAAAAAGTACTAACTTTAGGCACATCTGCTGCTCTAATTGTAGGCGCAATCTCCCCTGCCCTTGCAGGCAATCTCAATATCGATGTCAACAACAACGGTGTCGATTCAGCCAATAAAGTTGAGATTTCTTCCAGTGATTCCGATTCAACCAGTCAACACAACCACTCTCACACATCCAACCACATTGGTTCAAACTCAAACACTGGTAAAAACTCTACTAGCTCAAACACTGGTGGTTCAAACAAAACCACTACAGGCAACGCCGTGACTACAGTCAACGTTACCAACAACGGTAACACCAATCTCTTAGTCGAAGACGATTGTGGCTGTGAAGATGGCGACACCAACGTCAATGTTAAAGGCAACGGTGATGACTCCTACAACAAGGTCGAATTGAAATCTAGAAACAGAAAATCAACTCGACAATCAAACCACACTTACACCAGAACTTCAGTTCACACCAACACCAATACCGGTCACAACCGATCCAGTCGAAACACTGGCGGTCGAAACCGAATTGAAACTGGTTATACCGACACATACATCGACGTTCTAAATGGTGGTGACACCAACGTCATCGACGCACCTCTAGAACTCTAAGTTTTAGATTTAGTGTTAATTAAAAACCGCTCCTTTTGGGGCGGTTTTTCCATATATTTCTATCTTATTTCTAAGTATTACCTTTTGTACTTTCTATACATCTCGTACTTCTGTCCCTTTGTTCTTTCAAGCTTCTAGGCTTCTCCCTCTTTGCTCATTTGAGCTTTTGCTCTTTTGTTCTTTTGGGCTTCTCGAACGTTCACACTATAGGATTGATATTTATCTCAAACTATGTTAAAATCCCACAGTTAAAATCAAAAGATAACAAAATACATCAATGACAAAAACTATTCGCCCCTATCTAAAAAAACTCAACCCACTAAAAAACAAGATTAAAGCTTTTTACAAAAACAACCAGCTCAAAACCATAGCTGGGGTTTTTGCAATACTCTTAATCCTTATTCTTGCTAGCCAATTCATCAAAAACTCAGACAACCAAGACACTACCACGCAAACAACTCCCCTCCAGGTTGAAACCTTAACCATCGGTCAATCAGATTTAACTGAATCCACCGTTGGTACCGTCAAAAACCACTCAGCCATTACCTTAGTCGCCCAAACAGCTGGTCCCATCAGCAAGATATACACCCAAGAAGGTGCCAAAATCAAACAAGGTGCTTGGATCACCCATCAAAGCACTGGTTACAACACTGGCAACGCCGCTTCTATCCAAAGGCAACTAGCCCAAAAGAATCTCGAAATTGCCGAAGAATCCCTAAAAAACACCACCGAAGTCGTGTCTAAAAATCGAGAACTTGCCAATAAAAACAGAGACAACACAGAAGAGCTTAGAAAAATATCAGATGAGTCCTTAGGTGCCACTAGATCTCAAATAGACACCATCAAAGCAGTTATCGACAAAATCAACTCCGACATCGCTGCCTCAACTGACCCCGACGAAATTCAAGGCCTCAAACAACAACTTGCCAGTTTTCAAGGTTCACTAAACCAAGCTGAATCTGGTCTAAAAAACCTTGAGTACTCTGTTGACACCGACAATCCCCCAACTGCTTTAGCCAACTTAAACAAAGACATTGTCTATCTTTCTACAGAACTCCAACTAAAAACTGCAGCTCTTAGCAAAGATATCGCCAGCCTAAACTTAAAAGCGGCTCAAATCAGTGAATCTCTAGCCACTGTCTCAGCTCCTTTTTCAGCCACGGTAGAAAGAATCTATGTCGACCAAGGACAATACCTTACCCCAGGCACACCAGTTGCCAAAATCACTGGATCCACAGATCTCCAAATTATTAGTTTGGTTAGCGCCAACACCGCCAATCAAATCGACACCCAACAACCCATCGTCCTCGATTTACAAGGCAACACCCACAATCTAAATCTCTACCACGTCTCCAACACCCCAACTGCAGGAAACCTCTACGAAATCATCATCACCGTCCCTGCCTACTTAAAAGATACTCTAGCTGAAGGCACCACCACCAACTTAACACTACCTCTGCAGACTATCACCGCCTCAGATTCATTCTTTATCCCTCTTGACGCTGTCTTTGTTACCAACAACTCCCACTTTGTCTACATCTTAGAGGACAATCAAGCCAAAAGACGTATCCTCCAACCAGGATCTATCATCGGTAGCAAGATCGAAGTCAAATCTGGCTTGCTCACTGGCGATATCATTATCCTCAACAGACAAGTTATCGAAAACCAAACAGTGGAACAGATCTAATCCCTTATCCCCACTTTTCAACTTTTAACTTTACACTTTAAACTTTGAACTCACATGAACACAGACTCTCTCTATCTAGACCAACTCAAATTTGACCCCAAGCTAAAAAACTCTTTTATGCATGGGCTCATCAAAAACGTCCGCTTAGTCATCTTGGCTATCTTAGCCTTAATTATTGCCGGTGTTGGTTCTTTCTTAACTCTACCTAGAGAACTCAACCCTCAAGTAGACATCCCTATCGTCAATGTAGTCACCACCCTACCCGGGGCCTCACCCACAGACGTTGAAAAACTTGTCACCAAAAAAATCGAGACCGAAGTCAGCGATATAGCCACCATTGATCTATTATCTTCCAGTTCAAGCAACAGCGTCTCGGTCATCACTGCCCAATTTATCAGCACCGAAGACCCCGACGAAGCCTTAGACAAGGTCAGAGAAAAAGTCGATCTAGTCACAGACCTACCAGAAGATGCTTCTGACCCTCGAGTCAGCAAGCTAGACTTTAATGAACAACCCATCTGGACTGTAGCTGTCTACGGCGATATCAACAGAATCGCACTCACCAAAATTACCGAAGACCTAGCCGACAAACTCGAAGCCACATCCGATATCAGACGTGTCACTCTAAGCGGCGAACTCGAAGAAGAAATCGCCATTAAACTCAAACACGAAACTCTAGCTAGATACCAAGTTAGCCCAGAAGCCATTACTGGCACCATCAAGGCCAACAATCTCACCCTACCCGCAGGTTCCATCCAAGCCGGGCAATTGGAGTACACCCTTTCAGTCAACAACGAATTCACTACCATCGATCAAGTCAGAAGTCTGCCTATCCAAGTCGGCCAATCATCTATTGCCCTTGGTGAAATAGCCGACGTTTATTATCAAACCAAAGACACTAACTCTCTTGCCTACAACCGTATCTCCAACGACCAAAGAGTTCCCACCATCCAACTAGACATCTACAAATCCAACAACGCCACCATCTCCGACTCAGTCAATACTGCAGAAGAGATCCTTGAAGCAGAAGTTTCACAAAACCCCTCCATTCACTATCTAAACGTCCTCAACCAAGCCGAATCAGTTGAAGAGTCGTTTAATGAGCTCGGTTCAAACTTCCGATCAACCATCATCTTAGTCTTCCTGTTGTTATTTACTTTCCTTGGACTTAGACAAGCAGGTATTGCTTCGGTTTCCATCCCCCTGACTTTCCTTTCAGCCTTTGTCATCATGAACGCTTTGGGAATTACCTTAAACTTCCTATCTCTATTCTCTTTGCTACTGGCACTTGGTTTGGTTGTCGATGATGCTATCGTGATCGTCCAAGCTGCCAACAACTACGGTAAAAAATTCTCTCCCGTCCAAGCTGGCCTACTTGTCTATCGAGACTTTGTGGTTCCAATTTGGACCACCACCCTCACCACTGTCTGGGCATTCCTTCCTCTTCTTCTGGCTACAGGCATCATCGGTGAGTTCATCAAATCCATCCCCATCGTCGTTTCAGCCACCTTACTCTCATCAACCACTTTGGCTGTCTTATTAAACATCCCCCTGACCACCATCTTTGCCGATCTAAAACTACCTCCAAGAGTCAAAAACTTTACCCTCCTACTTGTATTCCTCGGCATCTTTTTTATGGTCAACTCACTTGCCAAAAACTCTCCACTCACACCTTTAGTTAGCCTCACTTTTATCACCCTATCCATACTCAGCTTTATTTCAAGAAAACAATTATCCAAATATTTTTCATCTAAATATCCACAACTCATCAAAAAGACTAAATCTCACCTAAAGTCCTGGGCCAAAAACCCAACTACTGCTAAACTAATTAAGTTCAAAAACCACATCCCCAACATTAACACTTCAGATCTAGTTAACTCTGGGCTAATTGATTTTTCAGTTGTCTCCAATCGTTATCGAAAATTCCTCGAAAAAATCCTCAGATATAAAAAGCTCAGATATAGAGTCTATTTTGCCACTGCTGGCTTTGTGGCTCTTAGTTTCGCCTTTATGTTCACAGGCCTTCTCAAAAACGAGTTCTTTCCCGCTACCGACTCCGAAAACATCTACATTAATATCCAATCTCCAGCTGGATCTCCTGTTGAAACTACAGAAGCCATTACTGAAAGAACAGAAACTTTAATCACTGACATTCCAGAAATCAAATCTATTATCAGTTTAACCGGTGCTAGCTTTGACCCCGACGGTCTTGGCGGTGGTGCTTCTGGATCCAACGCCTCCACCATAGCCGTTACTCTAGTTAAAGACGACCAAAGAAACAGGTCTTCAATCGACATTGCCGATGAGATCAGACAAAAAGTCACCTCAATCCAAGATGCCAAAATCACCGTGGCTGAACTATCTGGTGGACCACCTGCTGGTGCAGACTTCCAAATCAACATTAAAGGTGAGGAACTAGACCAACTAGAAACCATCGCCAACGACTTTATGGATATTCTTGGAGGCATCGAAGGCGCTATCAACATTGACACTTCACTCAAACTCTCATCAGGTGAAGTCAGAGTCAACCTTATCCCTCAAGAACTCCAAAAAAGAGGCCTCAGTGCAGCTCAAGTAGGTGGCTGGCTCAGAACCGCTTTGTCTGGCACTGAAGCTAGCACCATTAGCCTTGGCGACAAAGATCAAGACATCACCGTCACTCTAAGAGACCAAGACCAAACCATCGACATGCTTCAAAACCTACCTTTGCCCAGCCAACTTGGCAACTACACACTTGGTGAAGTCGCTACTCTCTCTCTCGAAAACACTCCTGTTAGCATCGTTAGAGAAGATTCTCAAAGAGTTGTTAGTGTCACCGCCGCCGCCAAAGGCGTCCCATCCACTCAAATCCTGGCTCAATTTGAAGACAAGGCCAACCAGTACCAAATGCCACTTGGCTACACTTGGGATACGGGTGGAGCCAACGAAGAGAACCAAGAATCAGTCAACTCCATCCTCCAAGCCATGACCCTCTCTTTCATTCTCATTTTGCTGACCATGGTGCTTCAACTCGAGTCATTTAGAAAAGCCGCCATTGTCATGATCGTTATCCCCCTAGCCGTTGCTGGAGTCTTTTTCAACTTCACCATCTTTGGTATCCCTCTTTCATTCCCTGCCCTTATCGGTGTCTTAGCTCTATTTGGAATCGTGGTCAACAACTCCATCATGCTTGTGGAAAAAATCAACCAAAACCTCAAACAAGGTTTCAAAGTTCTAGACGCAGTCGTCGACGCTTGTAGCTCTCGTTTGGAACCCATCTTTCTCACCTCCCTCACCACTAGTGCAGGACTACTTCCCATCACCCTTTCCGATCCACTTTGGAGAGGTCTTGGTGGCTCAATCATCGCTGGACTCTCTGTTTCAGGTATCCTTATCCTCGTCCTTCTCCCCACCATCTACATCGAATTCTTTGACGAAAACAAATAACCCAACCCAATCTTTCAAGGGACGTCCCTACAAAAAAACACCCCCTCCAGCTCTAGGCCAAAGGGGTTAATAACATTCTGATAGTTAGAGTCAACGAACTTCTAAGGATTAATCCTCTACCAACAAAGATTCATGGTTCTCCCAAAGTAACAATGCTTGTTTCAGGAATTCTGATACTTCCCCAATCGAACCCGTACCAAAATACTCCACCATCACTCCAGCAAGAGCCAAACCTTGATCTTTTGAATCAAGGACACTAAAAATCTCTGAGACAAAATCACTGTTATTCACAGTTTCCCACAAACCAATAAGAAGCTTTGTGTACAAAGAAACATCTTCACGCTGGGCAAAACCACAATCGAAAACATACCCAAACCCAAGACCACAGGCAAGATTCAACGCTTCAAAAGCATGATCAAACACTCCATCATCACCGGCAACAAAAGCAGCCACTTCAGACATCAAACCAATGACTTCATCGCTTGTGGTAAATTCCACTCGCTCCTGCCATTCTTCTGGGCTTAACACTCCGTACTGGCGATACTCTTCAAACCGATCTTGCCATTTAATCCTTCCCCAATGAACTTCAAGGGACAATTGGGCACCTAAAGCCACCCCTTCCTCCAAAAGTGTCAGGTATTGATTCATCGTCAACGTGTCAACATACATCGCCAAATCAAACGATGTTTGCCCCACTCTACGTACCAACTGATCACGTACTTCCGGACTACCTTCCACACTAATGGCTTCATTAATCAGATCAAACACTTCTTGCGACACTTCATTGATTTGACACAACAAAGTCCAATGGCGGATCGCATCGAAAAACGAGTCAATCTCACCAAAGTTCATTGGATGTTTCAGATCGATCAAGTCATCAGCTCTTTCAACGGCATCTATACGAATTTGACCCTTAACCTTGTAAACGATGATAACAACTTCCTTTTCGATCAAATCGCCATTCTCAGATTCCAACTTAACCGTCCTGGGGGAACACTGACGCAAGATTTCTGGATTCAAAAGCTCTTGTACTTCATCATGCTTTTGGCGAAAAAAGTCTTGCATTTCGCGCAATGTCATTTCTGCATCAGCTTTAAAAATTACCAAAAAATCACTTCCTGACATAATGAGCTAATCCTTATCTCTAAACTTAGATTTCACATAGCCAACTCCCCCAGTTCGCTATGTGAAACCTAAACTACCAGATGTCAAAGTGCGCTTTAACTGCCGCCAACAGGCAACGCCAAAGCACCAAATTCTAACCCATAAAGCCTCTACACTCAAACCCTTAGATTCAAATAGCTTCTCGGCAAGAACATCCACAAAAAAACAACCCCTCCAGCTCTAGGCCAAAGGGGTTAATCAACTAAACAAAGAGAGAGAAACAAGCTAAGAATCAGCCGGCACCGGCACTTCCCAACCATAGTGGTTATAGTAGCCAATCCGAAATTGCCCCAACCCTGCAAAAAAGTTCGCGTGGCTATCACCCATTCCTCGTTCATCCACCAAAAACTCCGCCACCAGTTCTTGAGCCGTTTCCAAATCAACGTCGTTCTCCAACAATATCCACAACATAGCGTTAAAATGAGCAAAATGTGCCAATTTGGGATCAAAATACAACCCCCGTGCATAAGCCCATTTGAACCCAGACAATATTGCTTTTTGTATAATGACCTGACGAGTTTGCAAAAACCCTTCAAAACGCCAAATGATTTGGTCATAAGTTTCCGACACAAATTCAGCAATATTAAGCACTTCAGCTTTATTCATCACCCCAAACCTCTTCATCTCCTTCAAAGTTTCTTCGAGGTCAATGTATGAAGCCAAACGCGCTTTCGACTCCACAAGATCCACACCTTCAACCAAACCTTGGACCAACAACAAATGATAATAGTCCAATTCTTGCCGACTAATGTCATCTGCCATCCAATCCTTGTTCTGCAAGACTTGTTCTAAAGCAAGCGCACCGCTGTGTTCATCACCCTTACACAGCCAAAAAACCAATGACATAAACAGCGTGGGGCTTATCCGCTTACTAGCATTAGCTGCATCACAAACCCGAATTAGGTCGAAGAAGTTTAAGGGGTTATTAAAACGCTTATCACGATAACGCAAATACACCTCACCTGAAAAATCACCATCCTTCTGGGCAACAATGCACAGCTCACCATCCACAACTTGGAGCAAAAATTGCATCATTACCTTAGTATCAAAGCTACCCAAACCAGCCCAGGTTTTCTCTGAAAACAAAGGTATCTTTGGAGGCCAATATATTACATTGTCAGGAACATTACACTTACCCACTACAGGGTACAAACCAAAAAACTTCATTAGATTATCCAATCTACTATTTGTTCAGATTTCACATAGCCAACTCCCCCAGTTCGCTATGTGAAACCTGCCTCTTTGTCTGTTAAAGAACTCAAACTATCTTTTGCAAACAAAAGTAGCCTGACAAATCCACCCAATTATAGCCTTTCAAGCCAAAAAAATAACCCTTTCGGAATTTTCTCCAAAAGGGTTATCGGCACATAGGATTTTGTAGTTCTACAGTTCGCTAGATTGCTTCAGTAAATCCAGAAAATCCAACGTTTCTTGCACGATTTGATCAATATTCTGATCACCGGGAAGATCATAGCTAGACCAAACGAAAGGCAGCATCATTAAAATCCCAAGAGAGTTAGCTTTACTTTTGAGATTTTGTTTTGAACCATGAAAGGAAACGGCACTATTGCACCGAATCAACACAGCCAAAGCAATCACATGACTAGATTGATTAGCATGAATTTCTTCACCTTTGTCCCAAATAACAAATGAAGTTCTGATCAAAGCTGCCCGTTCAGTCGCAAAGATGGAAAACACTTCGCTTGGCTCCAATAGGTCAAACAAGTTATTTAATCCAGTGGCATCAAGCCAACTTTCAAAATCAGCCATAGCTTCTGCTAACTTACTTTCAAGTTCTTCTCGAAGCTTCAACATCCCATGGTCAACCAAAATACTAACCGCGTGTAGATCAAAGTTCCCAGCCAAGGCTTGTTCATTAATCACTTCTTCTTCCCAACCTTCGAAAGGCTGATTAATAACCTCAAAAGGTTCAAGCCCCAAAGCATTAACTAAATTCGGATCAACCTTGTCATAACTACCGAATTGCAACAAAGAAGAATACACGCTTGCATAAGCAGCATCTTCACTGACCTTCAGCTGTCGATTGTAGGTCAGAAGCATTCTAAACACGATGATACAAAAATCAACGTCAGCATACTTGTAAGTCTCAGTGACTCCACCTTGCTTACCATACTTTATCGCCAACTCATAACGCCCTCCGGTTTCTGGAAGACTTAGGATAATCTCAACAGCAACATGTTTGCCAAGAAACCCAAACCCACTTACATACTCACGATGCAAAACTTTCATTACCTTCATTCTCCTGTCTAAACTTAGGACACAAATAGCCAAAGGCCAAGTAGCCTCTAGCTATTTGTGTCCTAGTTCTCCTTCACAAGAAATCTTTTAAAGTGCCGAACAGACACCGATTTTACCCCATAACAACCCCAATCTCAAACTATAGGGTACACACAAAAAACAACCCCTCAGGCACATCGTCCAAAGGGGTCATTAACATACAGGTAGTAGATTACCAAGGATTATTCGTCATGATTTCCCAGCAAAGATTCGTGGTTTTTCCACAACGTCTCACACAATTGCCGACATTGCTCTTTGCTTCCCAACGATTCCTCACCATAGTAGTCATAAATAGTATCCATGACCACAATATCCAACGATTCTGTATCCGAAAATTCCAGCAGTTCATACACTATATCACTTCGAATCAATGTCCATAGCAACCCACAATAGTGAGCCATTGCCACAGACACATCTTCACGCGATGCAAACCCACAATCGAAAACATATCCAAAACCACGCTCTACGGCTTGGCTAAGGGAGGTAAAAAATAGCTGCATTTCTTCTTCGTCCTTACCACTGAGTGTATCAGCCAACGTGGACATCAGTTCAATGGCATCATCACCACAAGTAAACGCCAGCCGCTCCAGCCATTCATCAGGATCTAACACAGCATATTGGCGATACTCTTCAAACCGATCTTGCCACTTTAGCATTCCACGATGAACTTCACGCGACAACTGTGTGCCCCACACAAGACCGTCAACCAATAGTTCCAAATATTGATCCACAGTTTCTTTATCGATAATCATGGCTTCATCAAAGGCTTTACGCCCAACCATATTGATCAATTTCTGTTGATCTTCTGGATCTCCTCCCACGCTAATTGCCTCACCAATCAAATCAAACATTTCTTGAGACATTGTGTTAATCTTCGACATCAGCTTCCAGTGACGAATCATGTCGAAGTAAGACTTAACTTCACCAAATTCGGTTTGCCCACGGCTTTTCCACAAATCATCAGGATGTTTAACTGCACCAAAACAAATTCGTCCCAAAACCACGTAGACCACTAAACATCGCTCTCCAGTTTCCACTTCACCATCCAAACCGTGAAACACAACCTGACGAAGACTACTTTGACGCAAGATTTTTGGAGTCAACGCAGCAAGAGCCTTTTCATGCTCTTGCTCAATATGATTCCGCATCTGCCCCAAATTCATACCACTTTCTTCCTGAAGCAATCGTAAATACGCATTAAACATCTTTCATTATCCTTATCTCTAAACTTAGATTTCACATAGCCAACTCCCCCAGCTCGCTATGTGAAACCTAAACTACCAGATGTCAAAGTGCGCTTTAACTGCCGCCAACAGGCAACGCCAAAGCACCAAATTCTAACCCATAAAGACCCCACACTCAATATCATAGATTCAACAACACTTCCAATTCTGCTTACAAGCACCATCCTTAAAAAAACAACCCCTCCAGCTCTAGGCCAAAGGGGTCAATAAACAACCACATATAGAGTCAAAATTCATACCATATTAGGCGTGAGCTACATCAAGCTCATCCATCACCAGTGACATATTGTCATATAGAAAGCAATCGTGTCTTGCACCACCAAGCACAATCACCCATAACTTCAAGTACTCAGCTTGATCGTTGGTAAGCCTATCCCCAAATTGGCGCAACACATATTTCCATATTCGCCAAGCTTCTATCCCAATCTGACAAGGATATTCACCCAAAGCTTCAACCAATTTAGGGGGAAGATCGTCCAAACTCTCACCACTGGCATCAAACCTGCCTGAAACAAACTGGTAATTTAAGTATCCAAAAGTACCCTCCCAATTCTTCTGGTCTGGCAGACTCCACTCTTCAACGACCCAATCAACATCATATTGATGCTGCCAATATGGACGCAAAATTTCAAGCAGCTCGATCAGCTCACACTCAAAATGATCTGCTATCCGAACAGCAAATTTAAACAACTTCCCAGAAATACGAGCCTCTAAATCAACAGTTCGCATCAGCACCATTTCGGTATAAACAGACATTAGTGTCGCCAGATACCACTCAGAACTACCATAGGCAAAACTCATCTTCAACTGTTTAGCCGTGGTAAAAATCATCCATTTCAGATATTCACCTTCTTGTTGCAAGATAGTTGGTGAATCTGCATCTTCCCAATCTTGCCAGTTCAACCACAAAGGCATCTGATCAAAAAAACTTATCTGCTCAAGCATCAATCTGTTTACCATTTGCTTGTTGTAAAGCTCACCAAGAACCGAAACATCTGGGTCAAGCTGATCCCAAACTTTGGGCAGCCAAACAGGCAAGAACCCCCAATTAATCCAATTCTCAACAAATGTGGTCAGCTCTTCAGGATCATACAATTCATCAAGGCTAAGTCGTTGATCGGCACCAATTCTAGAAGCAATCATGTTTTCTAAAATAGACGCCAACTCACCTAGCCCAATCAACCAGCTTTGATCTTTTTTCGGCAAACCACCATCTTCTTGATCAGCATCCGTCTGCCAAACAAAGGGCGACGCCGTAAACACTTCTGTCAACACTAGCCGCATCAATCCCATCACTCGAATAAATCCATACAAATCAAACACAGGATGTGCGTTGACTAGACTCAATCGTCCAACTTCAAAGTCACCTCTTTTGTTGGAGATTACTCGCACCAACCAAAGCCGATTGTATTGACTCACCAATCGCAGTGAAGCTTTGCCAGAATAATACTTATCATCCCAGTTATACTTTTTTAAAGCTTTAAACGGTAATTGCATTAAAACGTTCTGCTTCGACATTATTTTGTCCTTTTACTCTATATATACACAGCTTCAATTGAGTATCCCCACTCACTCAGTTGAAGCCATGTTGGTTGTCAAAGTGCATCCAAACTCGATCCAAATCTCACCAAGCTTGGACAAAACACCCCAATTATACCCTCAAGTCAAAAAAATAACCCTTCATCGACATATCTGTCATAAATTGGTCACAATCAAAACATACTCATATCAGCAACTACCAAAAAACCCCCTAGCTACATTTGTAGTTTCGGGGGCTTTTTTGCCCATGTAATATGGAGTTTGAGGTCTAACCAACAGCAGCAGTCTCATTCGTATCCAAATATAATAACAATTTGGCTGTATCATCGTCTGATTGTACCTTTGGCACAATTTCGTCTTCAGTCAGTTCAACACGGCTTGCTGTACTTGAGACCTTAGGTGATACCGTTGGCATATCTGTTTCAACAACGTAAATTTCAGAAGAAATTAGAACATCATCTAAAATCTGAGTTACCGGACCAAAGTACTCTGAATCAAAAATATGATCACCTACTTCGACTAACCCAAACTTCTGCAATGTCCACCACAAAACCAAGACAGGCGGTGTTCTACGGAAATCGTCAAGCATACAGATAAATTCCACCATAATCTTTAGTTCAGTGACATATGATATCTGCTTGTACTGAGCAAAACGGTGAAATATCTCTTCCAACCCAGCATCCTTCAAGAGCAAACATGAGCCATCAATGAAAGCCATAAACTTTTGAGGATTAGTGATCTTTAGAGGTTCAAAAACTTCTGCATTCCACAGGTGTTCAAACTTTACAAAAAAGACATCCAAATCATAAAGATCAAACAATCCTCTATGATTCAATACTTTTTCCAGCAAGACATCTTTGTCAAAGCGATCAAAAACCCGATCAAGAGCAACTTGAAAACCCACCGGCAAAGCTCGTCGTAAATCATCACTAACAGATTCAACCACAGTGTGATGAATACGCGCCACCACCTCACTCAGCACTACCACATCAAGTTTGGTCATTTGATCAGCTATTCCCCAGATCAAAACTGCTTCTGAAAGTGAAGCCTTGGACAGACTCAAGTTGTATTGATTGACTTCACTATCAGCTTTATCAAAAAAACGGAAATATAAAGCGAATTCCCGCGAGTCTCTTTCCACAACCAGCTCAACCTGAAATTGAGAAATACTACCAACATAACCAAAAGCCTTTGTTATCGTGTTTTTATCTCTTGAACACAACAACACCAGATACTGCAGATACAAAGTCTGTAAATCCATTCTTCTCCATTCCTTATGGTAAAGGGCTAAAAGGGCAAAAATTGCTTTCGGTTCACCCCGCATAAATTGCAAAATGTGAATCTTAGCAAACGCCTATTTTAACCCCCATTTCCCAAGGTATCAACCTATAAAACACATTAAACAACTCTATCGGCCTAATTTTTACACACCTCTTATACATTGCTCATCTTTATCTCGCCCACTATAGTTACACCCGTACCTTAAATCGGGAAAACCCAGTTATATTGCTAAAACACTGACACCGGAATGGTTATTTAGGTCGCTATTCCAGTGTCCGTGTTATACATCCGTTTATATAGTCAGAAAGGACTATTATGAAACAATATAACACTGTTACCAGTATCATTTCTCGAAGCGATGTACACTTCAACAACTCGTAAAACCATGTCGCTGAATGTTGTGAAGTAGTACATCGGACCAAGGCTAATCATGCGTGGTTAGCCTTTGGGTTTTCCCTACTTAGTGTCCCTCCAATACAACTTTGGAATGGACCAAAAAAATTTATTGCAAGAAGCTTGTGCGGAGACTTCTAGTGGCCAAGAGATAAAAAAAATACATACCGACGATTTTTCTCCCTCTCTCTTTGACCACGCTATCCAAACTCTCGCACAAGCTAATTTAAAACACACCTTACAATTTATCCCTCCGTTACACCTTTAGTAACACGCTCATTAAAATATCGCTAACAAATCTACACACAATCCAATCTCGTCATTCTGAAACCGGCATTTATGCCGATATTCAGAATCGAAAAGTATTGAGTTGTGTATAGACAAACATTGACAAGCAACGGATTGCACCTCTGAAAGGATATACAAATTTCGTCATCCTAAAACCAACACGAAGACATATACCACATAGTATTTGGCGAAGTAGTCGATATTCAGGATCGCAAAACTTCACATTTCACCCCCCACCGACTTTATATCTTTCCAAAGGTGCAATCCTTAAATCAAAACAAGTGTTGCACTTCTCGAAAATCCATATTAAAGGATGGTTTCCTATGTATCCCTTTCTCTATCACGGCACTGGCCCTCCAAGTCGTTCAAATGACGGTGGCAATGGGCAAAATAATCGGTGGTGATGATCATGGCGGAATTTCTCGACAAAAAGTCGTAAAAAAAAGCGCTGGTCAGAAGAACCAGTTTGCTTTTATGCGAATAAAGAGAAATTGAAACTCATTTTTTTCATATGGAAGACCCGTTTCACTGGCCTTGTGAGCGGGTCCGCATTTATCCTTTTCCAATGCGCTTCGAGGGTTCTCAACCACCTTTTATCGGTTCGAGAACCCTCCTCCCCAACTTTGCCGACTTTGTCGGGCGGAAGGTCTGCACCAGTATTACAAACATCAGTAAACCCATCCGAAAACACGGTGACCTAACCAGATAGACCACCTTTTGCAAAAAGTTCAACATAAGTACAAACCCGCGCCCTCAAGCGCAATCTGAAGCCAATAAGACCCAAGTCTTTGCAGACCTTCCGCAGCACAACCTTGCCCCCATATTCCCGCTTGCCAATGTAGCTAGTCACGATGCCCTTTGGTTACACAACCAAACCCGGGCTAGCCGACAAGCAAGCGATAAATACTCCCCACCCGTGTCCCAAACTTAACCCCTAGTGCAAAAATACACATCTAACAAACACAGACACGTGGTGGGGTTTTTCATGCCCAAAATCCTCCCCGGGGAAAACTTCCCCGGGATCAATCTCCCCGGGATGCCCCACACCAAACACACCAATCTCTCCCTTTACATCCAAAAACATCAAAAATATAATCAACTCACCCTGCACACTTGAATGAAGTTTTTACATTCCTCTAAAGGCTCTTGTAAAAGATCACAAGAGCCTCCCCTTCTCTTTGAAATCACTACTTCAAAGCAGAAGACACTTGTGCAATCTTCCACTGTGTAGTGTGGGTCAAATATCGGTTCCTTCAACAAAGACTCAGCAACACCCGACCCACACCACACAGTTTCGTTTTTCCCAACTTCAAATCAACAAATCTCCCTCTGTTAAAGTTGCTCAATACAAAAGCAAAGTTAGACTTTGCCATACCGCTTTTAAATCGAGTTTGACTCGAATCCACACCAACTACTTATTGTAGTTTTTCTCTCACTAACGTAACCTACCAATCAAGCACTTTAATATTCGCTGTGTTGGGAAATAAGCGATTTAGTGTTTGCGCAACATCAACTCAAGTTCTTTTACCTATCGTAAAGAGCAAGCTGCGCACGAGCGATTGGTGGTAAATGCCAAGCTTGCTCTATCCTCACTTTGAAAATCCGGACAAGGAGCTTGTTATAACCTGAGAGTTGTCAAACAAACATAGGTTGTAACCGATCAATAGCCCCGGGAGTTGGTTTCAGCCCAAAGATATTAACTGACTCCTCTCTCAAAATTTTCCAACTAGTGAATTATTTTTGCCCGCTTGCGGGTCTGCACATGCTCGCAGTACAACACCAGCATCACCTTGTATGTTTATTAGAAATAGAAGCCTGTGCAGATTTTTAAAACCCCCGGTAGTTTGAGCGAATTGAACAAGCGTTTGCTATCGGGGGCAATTGTTTCAACACCTACCAGATTCCTTATTCAACATTCCATTCCAAACTGATAAAGTATTCCTATGGATCAAAATAATCCCAACGTCCCATCTCCAAACTTGCCCCAAACTCCACCAAACGAACCTCAAACTGTCCCCACCTCCAACACCGAAAAACCACTCAATCCTCCGCCCATCCAAACTCCATCCACCAGCGCCATGCCTCAACCCACTCCAACTTCACCAACCCCAACCCCAGACCAATCACCAAATACCCCACCATCTCTCATTCCAACTCCCCAAAACACTAACACTCCACCAATACCCGATTCTTCTAATTCCAACACCACTCCACCTCCTTCCGACCCACCCACTAAAAAGAAGTTTAGACCCACCAAAAAAATCATCGCCATGCTCATTCTTCTCATCGGCGCGACTATTGTTGGTCTTGGCACCTTCACTGCCATTCGCCTCTCACAAGAAGATCAAGACATTCGCCAACAAGCCTCAGAACCAGAACAAGCTTGTTTTATCTATGCAGTCAATGACGCCGGCGGCAACAACTCTCAATTCTTCACCATCGATCCCAAAAACAACTACGCCATCAACGCCCTTGGCCCAGTTCTCCAAAACCACGACATTGAAGGTTTAGATTTCCACCCCACCACTGGCGATCTCTACGCTTCGGTTGGCTACGACTCATCCCAAAGAGGCAAACTCTTCAAAGTCAACAAATCAACAGGATCACTAGAGCTCATCGGTAACATTGGCTTCGACAAATCCATGCCTGCTCTTTCATTTAGAGATTCAGACAACAGCCTTTGGGGTTGGGTCAACACCGAAGGGTTAGTCCAAATCAACCTACAAACTGGTCAAGCCACTCTAGTTTTTGAACACAAAGACGAGCTTATCCAAGGCCTTGCTTGGAGCAACGACGGCAACCTCCTCTACTTAACAACCGGCACAGACCTCTACTCCTATGTTCCCGACACTCAACAATTCACCAACATCAAACACAATCTAGCCCCAAATCGCATCGAAGGTCTAGAAATGAGACCCGACGGGTTGCTTATGGGCGGCTACCACACCTCTGGTGGCAGCAACACCATTTTTGCCTACGATCCCGCTAGCAGTGATTTCGTCAAATCAGAAGACGTCACCACCCCTTACGATGACATCGAAGGCATTGCTTGGCCTCATGGTTGTGGCAACCCTGACCCAGAACCAGACCCAAGCCCCTCTCCATCCCCTTCTCCTAGTCCATCATCTTCCCCTTCACCTTCTCCCTCGGCCTCACCTGATCCTTCTCCTTCACCCAGCCCTTCAGCATCACCATATCCATCACCATCCCCAGGAGTTACACCCAGTCCATCTCCATCAGCCACACCACCTGTTGGAGGGCCTGACCCAAGCCCATCTCCAAGCCCAACACCTCAAATCACACCCACACCAGAAGTCACCCCTCAGCCATCACCCACACCAGTAGCCGAGACCCTTCCCGAAGCCGGCACCACCGCACCGCTAATACTACTAACATTAACAGGCTTTCTCTTCATCTCCACAGGTATTCTCCTAGCGCTCTAACTAACCCAAAAGTCCCATATTAATCACATCACTTGATTATGGGATGTTTTCAACATATAATAACGACTGTACCTTGAGACAGGTTTCAAAAACGAAATCACTCAACATCGCCTTGACATGTACCCTGCCAAAGTAGTTAGGATTAGGCATTACTTAACTACAGATACATGTAATTATGACCGGCCAGAGATTCAACTTATAGGCCGGTTTTTTTGTGCTTCTTTCCCCGCTCGATGAATAGACTTACCCTAAAAGCCTACTCATTGGTCGTGGAAAAACCGCGCCAAGATGTCTTTGCACCTTACCAATTCAATAATCTTCTACCCTAACACTCTACTCAAGGAGAAATCACAATGAGTATAGAAATACTCTACTTTGTAATTGTAACAATTCTAATTGCCTCAATTACAACCATTCGTGTAATCTATGCCAAAGATGACGACAAATTAGACCGTATTTTCAACGGCGTCATTTATTGGTTTCTTGCCATATTTTGTTTTATGGCACTCAAGTGGCTTATCACCAAACACATCGACTACCTCTGGTTCAAACAATTTGGTCTAGAAAACGTTTACTCTACGGTGTTTTGGACTCAGTTTCAACTTCGCCTCATTGGTGGCGCCATAGCCGCTGTCTTCTTTGGGACCAACTTCTACTTTGCCTTTCGTCTTTCAATGCCAATCCCCAAACTAGACCATCAAAACGATTGGCGCACAGAAGAGGCTGTTTGGGCTACCTCACTTGGAAGAAAAATAGTTGTTGGCATCTTTTTCAGCCTAATACTCATAACTGGATATTTATTTTCTGGTTTGTGGGAAAAATGGCTGTTTCACCAAAACAAAGTATCTTTCGGCGGCAGTCCCGATCCAATCCACCATAAAGACCTCAGCTTCTATGTTGCTGATCTGCCACTCTACCGTGGGATCTTGTGGATTCTAATCTTTATGTGGGCTACCAACTTGGTAATGGTTACTACCATTTACCTAGTTACCTACGCTCGTTCAACCTCACTCTACAGAGAAGTTTCAGACAAAGAACTAAGAAACCGATACTTTGACCGCAGCTCAACTCACACTTGGACTATAATTTTCACCTTGATGATGTTGATCACCACCTACCTGTGGACCCAACGATACAACATCATCGTCAACGGACATTCAAGCAATGTCAATGGCCCAGGCTACACAGACATTTCTATACGCCTTCCTTCCTACTCAATCCTCTTTTGGGTCTGCATCGCAACCATGATTTTGATGATTGTCCTCCCTATCATTTTCCTGATCATCAGACGTTTAAAAACCTCTGATGACGATGATGAATCCGAACAACTTTTTACCCCCCTCCCTCGAATCAATAAGGTTTCTGTTAGTCTCACAGCACTAATGACCACCCTAACCCTAATGTTCGTGATGACAACAGTAATCCCTTTGTTAGCCCACCTCTTTCACGTCAAGTCCAACCAACTGCGACTTGACCAAGAAACCATCGAGAATCAAATGCAGATGACTCGTTGGGCTTATCAGTTAGATAAAATCACAACTCAAGATACCCAATACCGTAGCGAACTCTCCCCACAGGAATACGCACAACAAAACGAATTATTATCTGCAGCTAGAACTCTTGACTGGGGACCGTTAGAAATCCTTCTGGATTCTCAATACGAAGAGCAAACCTTCTACGATTTCACCACAGTGGGTGTGGATCGCTACAACAACCGTGGTGCCATGGTTAGTTTCCGTGAGATCAACTACACGCAAATCCCCGCTGAATCACAAACATGGTCCAACGAACATTTGGCATACACCAGCGGCACCTGTGCCAGCGTAGCTGATTTTAACCAAATCACTGACAAAAGCTCCGCTCAGCTGTTTGTAAGCTCAATCCCCTGTGACGATGACACCATCCCAGAACAATATCGTGTATCATATCCAGATATCTACTTCGGTGAACTCACCGACAACTGGATCATCTTAAACACAGATGTCGATGAACTCACCACTTCACGGACAACCAACCAAGTTCATCAACCGCTTGGAATCGAATTGGGTGGGTTTTTAGATCGATTTGCAATGGCTATCTACCTGGATGACACCAACATCCTAACGTCGGGGTTTATTCACAGCGATTCTAATGTCTTGTTACATCGAAACATCAATGACCGAATCGCCAGAATCATCCCCTTTAGCAACATCCAGTTCAACAGCTATGCAACTCCAACAATCAATTCTGGTGATCGCTACTACTTCATCCAAGATGGATACAGCATCACCAACGATCTACCTCTTAGTCATCGCTACGATCTAAACGGGCACAAGATCAACTACATCCGCGGCTCAATTCGTGCCGTAATCGATACCTACGAAGGACAAGTCCAGTTTTATGTCCTTGACGAAAGCGATCCCATTTTGGCAACTTGGCAAGGAATGTTCCCTGAATTGTTTACCTCAGCCACTCAAATGCCAGACTTCATCACACAACACCAACTTTACCCTGAGGATATGTTTTTGGCACAGGCAAAAATTTTGGGTCGCTACCACGAAAGTGACTACGACAGCTTCTATGCCAGTCGCAACCTTTGGACTATTCCCAAGGAACAGTATCACTCTAACTCTGTAGAGATTGAACCCCGCTACGTAATGATGAAGTTTCCAGATAATGACCAACTTGAGTTTACCTTGGTACTTCCATTCAGCGCCCGTGGTAACAGAAACATGGTTAGTTGGCTAGCAGCCCGAATGGATGGCGAACACTTTGGACAGCTTCAACTGTATACCTTTCCCAACAATGTAGATGGTCCGGAAAGTGTCGAAAATCAAATCGACAGTAACTCAGAAGTCAGAACATCCACCAAGTTTCTACAAGGCAACGAAACTCAAGGGTTAAACCTACTTCGAGCCAACATGATCGTCTTGCTTCTTTTTGACGAAAACGGCGCCGTCTCACCCTTGTTCATCGAACCAATCTACCTCCAACTCGAAAACGCCCAAAGTGGCAGCTTTCCAACCTTAGCTCATGTAGTTATCGTCAACGAGGAAAAGATCTACCACGGTGACACTTTACAAGCTGCTCTGCGAAATCTCTACACAGGTCAGGCAGCTGTAAGTGAAGGGCAAGAAGATTCTGCTGAATCACTTCCCAGCGATGCTACCGCCGAGCAAGTACTCAACTCCGCCCAGCAAACCTACTCACAAGCCGAAGCCTGTCTGCAAGACGCAGACTTGGAATGCTTTGGACAGCAGTGGGAAGCGCTAGGCGACTTACTCAATCGTTAACACACACGCAAAGACATCAATTTTCAACCCAGGTTTTTACAGCCTGGGTTTTTCTTTGACAAAAAACAACCGCTCGTCGTTACTCCGCGCTTAGCGCGGCAACAAGCGGCATATGATCGAGTCAAACGGCAACTGCCTAAACAGTGATCTCAAGCTGAGAAAAATATCGTTAAACAACACACCCAAAGTCATTTTGACCTCTAGTTCTCATGTCATCTTGAGCAAAGCGAAAGATCTAGCGAAGCGTAAAACAGATACACTCTCAAACTCATTTTCCATTTCCATCTACCCACACTCAACCAATTTTTCTTTGTCACCCCGGTACCGGGATCTATCTAATCCATACTGATTAAGCCTGGGTAGAACTCTCAAGAGACTTATATTCAAACACCATCGTCAATTCGATTAGTATCTGTTATTAAGTCTGTTTTCCTCGAGAGTTCGTGTATCTAGCTGATAATTGCGTTAATTTCCTTCTTTTGTCTGCTCATGAAGTTTGGCTAACAATCCAAAGTATTGCTTTTGAATTGCCGTAAACATCAGAGAGACAATTAAGAATGTCACCATCGACATTATATCCAGCAAGTTAATTACTGGTGGAGTGGAACCTTCCAAAACAGCTTCAAGGTAACTGACTAACAGGTTTGCCGTATCGGCAGCCATAAATATAGCCAATCCTAAAGCTGTCACAAAGATGTTCGACACCCAAATGAATATTGCCGACAATCTTCCTACATCTGCCCAAAAGATTGAACGCGTGTGCTTTTTGATAGCACGCAAAACTTTGCGATCCACCTTTTTTGTTGTTCCACGACAGAACCAGGGCCATACAAATGTACCCAATAACCGTTCCAGTTTCTTTGCTTCTGACTGAGTCAAGCCTGATTCTAGGTAAAGTAGTTCATGACGCATATCCACAAAGTCATCTTTAAGCCCTTCAAACAGACTTTCGATTAACTCCGCGAAAGCAAAAACCAATGACAAGACTGTCAAAACAGTCCATTTCAGGAACACATTCTCAAAAACCGTCACATTGTCAAATCCAGCCATCGACGTGGCAATATCCAACAACATGCTGATTCTGAAAAATAACCGTCCCAAGAACTTCCGAGAAGCCATGGTTTCAATCATTTTATCGCCTTGAGTCTTACCATCACCTTTGAATTCAAGCATCTTGGCTTTGATTTCTGGTTTTTGTTGGAACACTGACCACCGTTCTTGAACCACACCATCAATCACCTCACGTAAAGTTTTTACTTCACTTCCATCACCCACAGGGCTTGGAGGACGTAAACTTCGTTTGGTATCGATATAGTCGTAGAAAGTCTCCAACAAGTGATGCCGAAGCAGCCCAGGATATGAGCTTGGCTTGCCATCGATCAACGTCTCAAGGTTAGCATTTTCCCAAGCTTCTGCTACTTGTTTCAGAAAAATCGCTAAGCGTGATTCTCCACCAAAACTTAGAATCTGATCCAATTTCAGTGATACTCCATCTAATTCCGTAGAAACTTTGGAGTTTTTTCGGTACTTATTGAAGAGACGTTGATAATCTATCAGCTTCTCTTCGACAAAGTCTTCAACAATATCAACTGGATCAGTTCCATTCATTGGAATCAAAGCGTCATACGCAAAGTCTGCTTTCTCCTTTAGAAACCATTCTTCCAAAGCATCAGTTATCAGCACTTCGTATTTGTTTCTTGGAAATTCAAGAACCTCAGGGTTTTTTGCATCTGACTTCAAATTCTTGTCAATTTCCCCAGTGTTCCAAATGTGCCAATCATATCGCGGTCTTTCGTTGGATCCGTTGTATTTAGTTTTTGTTTTCATCTTTGCACTCTCCTTTAGAGCACTAAAAGTTTTCGGTTATTTGTACCTCCTTTATCAGCTAGATTGTAAAGGTGCGCTAACTACTCGAGTTAGCACCACAAAAACCGGCAATTTTTTACCGATGTGGAATTTTACCCCAAAATCATCCTTTAGTCAAACACTATGGGCCTAAATCACACCAACTTTTCTCTTTCCACCAGATCATATGCCAACTCATACATTTCCCAACACTCCACCCCATAAGTCAACGGCCACACCACAAATATCGGATAATAAGGATCATCTAACCGAAAAATTGGCCCATACTCATCACTCCACACCCCAAACAACTCCAAGGGATCAATCCCTCTCTCAACTAAATCCAAACTCACCTCCAAAGCAAACTTCCACATTCGATAATCCAAACTAGCTTCTTCTCCACTCACCCTAAAAGACTCACCCATCACCCACCAATTCTCATCCATACAATCATACAAAACACCCCTCACTTCATCTGGCACGTTTCCCCACTGATACACCATATCAATCAAATCAAAAGGCTCTGCTTCCATACCCTATTCTAACAACCTTTTTTTCTACATAACTCAGTATATTTCTGTCTATTTCTATCTGTCTCCACATATTTCCACTCATTTCCTTATAGCTTCAATGTGTTTCCATCATATCTCCAAATACTTCCGTCTTGTTTCAACGTCTTTCAATGAATTCCAATTGTGTTTCCATCTTTTTCACTATCTCCCCAAACTTTAGACCAAACTATCGTCTCCACCTAAAAAAGTTTCTTATCCTACCAAACCATCTTCCAAAACCGCCCGTCTCTTCTTGCTCATCTTCTTCTGAAGACTGGTTTTGTTGTTCTGATTCTTGATCAGCCCTCAAACCTTGGCTTTGCAACTCTAGCCCTCCATTTTCTTGATCTCCCAATCTTTCATTATCAGTATTATCCCTGTCTTTATTTCTTTGACCAAAAAAACTTGGAATATCAGTCCAGTCACGATTTTTAATATTTAAGATCAAGTTGGGAATTGTGGTTGAAGTTTGAGTCGGACGAGGAGAAGGATTTAAAACCAAATTTCTAGTACAACTATCCAAATTCAAATACTCTTGCCCATCCACACAACCATTTCTTGGTGTCAATTTACACTGATTCGTTGTACAAAATCTCCATCCCAATCCCGAAATTCTACACTGCCCTTCATCTGCAAAACCATGACGACAACTCCCCCTATTAACCAAGTCACAGGTGTTTGTCGATCCATTAGGACAATAAACCAACTCACCTGCATGTATCCTACATTGTTGTTCATACTTACCAAAATTTACTACCACACCATCATTTCGGCACAAACTCATGTTTTTTTGCACACAATTATTGCCATCAAAACAATACACCAAATTATCATTGTCTGCTGCATCTTGGCACAAAGCAGCTGCATTTTCTCCAGAAAACCTACGATGTCCATTTACTCCAAAACATTGTTCCTGACTCAATAAGTTAGTCCTTCCACCACTTGAGAAATCTATAGAAATTTGCCTACACGCACCATCTTCCAATTCATAACACTCTGTTCTGTATTCTTTGTACTCCTCACACTTCACATTACCATCCGATCCATAAAAACTCACATCAGCACTTTCTGCACAATCTTGTTCTGAATACCCCACTAACCCACCAGGTTTATACAGCTCCTCACAAGAATCTAATTCCGGATTATATACAAAACAGTTATCTAACCCACTTTCCCGCATACACTCAACATCTCTTTCATAATATCCCTCCTTATCAAAACAAGTAGCCCAGGGTTGTTTATAGAAACTCACCACCTCAGATTCACAAGCATTCAGTTCAGGATTAAAGGTAAAACAATACCTTGAATATTGGTCTCTAGCACATTCTTCCAAACTATTATATAAACCCTCAGAAAAACAACTTTGATAATTACCCTCAGCTAAAACACAGGTCAGATTCTCTCGATCATACCTAAAACAAGTTTTACCAGCAGTCACTCTAGTTGAATTAGCTTGAGTACACTCCCCAGCTGTTGTGTATAAACCTTCCCCTGCTGTATCGCACGAATCTACAGGATAAGTATCCGAAGTACACAAAGAACCATTGTAACGCCAACAAACCACTTCTTCATTCGCCTTTATTTGTGCCTGGCAGCTATCATATGTTGAATACAAACCATTGGCCGCTGCACATGAGTTAGAGTCATAAATCGTTGTCAAACCACAACCAGAATTCACATCATAACAATTAGTTCTGTAACAAGCACTCGCTCGTCCACCAGCAGCCGTACACTCCGCAATACTTTTGGTGTTTTCAGAATACTGAGTCGGCCCAGGATTTACACAACATGCCACCGCACCTCCAACTCCTCCAACAGGTGCCGCAGCACACCTCTGTGCTTCAGGTATTTCTTTACCATCAGGGCACTTACAACCCTGTATCACTGTACACACTTGACTGTACCCAATACCCACCCTTTTCAAAGATCCCATACAAGCATCATGTGATGGATATCGCCCACTCCAACCGCACTCATCACCAGGCAGATACATCAAAGTACATCTAGAATTGGCATCCCAACATTTAGAGTAAACCACATTACTCCCACCACCTGAGTCGCCACTATCTCCTGTGCCACTCCCCCCATCAATACCAGTCTGCCCTCCACCAATTCCGCTGCTTCCACCTTGATCAACAAATTTAGCCAGCGACCGATTGTCCAAACTTCCGCTAGAAAGAACCATCGCAGCTACTCCACCTGCCAACATCACCCAAAACGCCCCAAAAACAATCAATGACTTCCAGGAAAACTTTTTACTTTTTAACACTCCAATCAGTTTCAAAAAAGACTTTTTAGACTTTGCTACTTTACGAATTTTATTTTTTCTTTGGGGCACTGGAACCTTAAATCTCTTAATATTCATCTATAATAACTTTTTTTGAAACAAATTTTCAATCACTTCTCGGCTATAATCACTCTATGACCTACTATCTTCTCACACTAATTGCAACCAACTTCATCATCACTTACACTTCATACCTAAAATCCAAACACAACCAATTCTACACAGACACCATCATCTTAAGCCCTCTAGGCATTTACGTCTGGGGGGATGGTCTAGTTTTAGCTCCTTTTTGGATTGCCTCTGCCACACTCGCCATACTCTTCAAACTCACTCTCCTCTGGCTAGTCAGATACCACCTAATTTTTTGGATAGTTAGATCAGGCTACGAAGTCATCTACTGGCTCGCCCACCAGGCTGCCAACTCAGATTACACTCCACCAATCGGCAGACACACACCTTGGCTCAAAACCAACGACGCTCGAATCATCTACCAACTCATCCACACATGTGTGGTTGTCCTTAGCCTCTTTGGCCTCTTCTACTCATTCACCGTCAGATAATTTATCTACACCTCTATTTCAGTTTCTTAAACCTGCTCAAAGACTTCCTATCCAAATTAACATTAACATCAAAAGCCCTTTCCGCTTGGACAAATAAAGATTTACTCTTCTTTTCCTTTTTAGCCTCCACTTCAACTGGATCTTTGTGGTAAAACTTGCCCTTTTTTATATCCAAAACAAACCAGTACAAAAATCCACTCATTAGTAAACTTAATAAAATAGAAAAAACAATTAACACAGCAGCGATCAATGGATAATATAACAAACCAAAGCTACCCACAACTAAACATAAAAAAATAAAAGGAAAGCCACACATAGTTAACTTCATCTGCCAAGGTTTATAACGAATTAAACTTAAATCTTGATACCCATGAATCAATTCTTCCAGAATAGTTTCCAACAACAGCTTCTTATAGTCTTTCTCAAGATCTTCCACATCAGCCTTGTTAACAACTTTTTTACCCATAAATCGATAGTCAAAAAAAACTTGTTCAAGGATTGACTCAGGGTATATCAATATCAAAGCTTCACTTTTTCGAAAACACCCCAAAATTTTAGAGTTATTACTTTTAAATATCACTTTGTTAAACCCTGGTTTTCTACCTTTTGACACCAAATTCAACAGCTCTAGTAGCTCTTGATGATTGATATTGAGTTGCAATACTCTTCTTTCTTTTTGCAACTCAAACTTAAACTCCACCTCTTCATTAACAAACTTCATATCTCAAATCATACCATTTAAATTAAAATAACATCCCCAACCCCACCGACAAAACCAAACTCACAATCGCATAAATAGCCACCGGTTTGACGGTCTCTTTCACTCCCACCAACCCACTAAACATCATAATAATCACAAAATTAAAAACCGGAGACACGCTCAAAAAAGTCAACACTCCCATTTGGCTCATCCCCAAATCCGCAAAGGCCTTAATCACAGGATAGTTGCCCAAAAGTGGGCCAAAATAAAAACTAAATCCCATCACCAATGCACTCAAAGTTCCGCCCCAATCACTACCAGCAATCCCACTAAAAACTCCCTCAGGCACCATCACTTTTAAACTCGCTCCAATCACTATCCCCACCCCCACCGTCAGCAATAGCCTCACTTGCCTCATCCAAAATCCATCTTTCTTTTTGCGCTTTTCTTTGTAACTAAACTCAATTGGCCGTCTCTTCAAATAAATTGCCGTCACCACCAATGCCACAAATATAGTCACCACATTGATAACCGCCACCCTCCACCCAAACAAACTCCCCACAATTAAAAACGCCTGTAAATCATAAGCCCTCTCAGCAATAAAAAAACTAAACAATAACCCTGGACTTGCCCCCATCGCCCCCAGCTCTGCCGCAATCGGAATAAAAGACATAATACTAAGCGGCGACAACATCCCCAATACCTGTGCCATCACCAACTTGCCCAAACTAAACTTGCCAAAATACTCCCTAATCCAACTCCGTCTAACCTTCTTCTCCACCACCATCCCCAACACCATGCCAAAAATTAACCATGGCAAAATCGCCTTCGAATACAAAACAAAAGTCTCTAAAAATACATCTACCACTCTAAAGTTATATCACACTCCCCACTCCAACCTCCGAGGTTAGCTACTCAAGCAACCTCGGGAAAAAATCCAATCCCATTAAAACAACCCTCTTTTTACCCTAAATAATCTCTATCTTTATTTCGCTTAGTCTTTACGAAGTCCAACTTGTTTATCGTCAACTCCAAAAGCTCATCAATTGATCGAACCTCGTCAAAAACTGAACCTTCACTACGATGATAACTATAAAGCTGATCAGCTACTCCTTTGGAAATCGCGGCTGAACCTTCATTAAATCCAGATGAATCAATCGCTCTTAACTCCAACTCCGACTGAACCGAGTTACCAGACAACTCTTTTGTAGAGTAATTTTCCAATTTCAAACCCGAACTATCATGTAGCCTTTGCTCATGAAGTGGATGCATATTGTATGTCACCCCATTGGCTCTAATCGCTCCACTCACCGCTACTACCGCGTTGATCTTGCTCACTTTATTGCCCAAAGTATTCACCACCAACTCCATCTCAACTCGATTCCCTTCCAACACCTGTGAATTATCACTCGTCACATACATCACCGGTTTGTAGTTACTCGCCATCACACCATCAGGAAACGATACAACTAACAAACCCAACAACAACATCAATATTTTCTTCATACCTTATTATATGCAGCTAAGCTTGCTCACTCAACCTCTCTTCAGTCTTAATTAACACACCTTAAACATTATCTGTATAATACTCACAACATGAAAATAGTGATTCTAAACGACTGTTTCTTTAATCAAACCCACCTAAACAAACTCAAAACACTTGGAGATCTCAAAATTTTCGACAAGACCAACACCGCTCAACTCGCTATCGAAAGAATCAACGATGCAGATATCGCCATTGTCGATCAATTTTTAACCACGTACGACTCAACTATCTTCAAGGCTTGTCCCAAACTAAAACTCTTAGCTCTCAACACAACTGCTTATTCAGAGGTAGACCTAGATACAGCTTCTCAAAACAACACCAAAGTTGCCAACATTCCAGGGTTCTCCAAACAATCTGTAGCAGAACTTGCCATTGGACTTATGTTTGCAGTCGTGCGCCAAATCCCACGCGGCGACACCACTTTTAGAGCTCACCCAATCGACGACCTTGATCCAGTGAGCCAAGCAGGAAGATCTTTTATAGGTTTTGAACTCAAAGGCAAAACTCTTGGTGTTATTGGACTGGGCAATATTGGTTCGATAGTGGCACACTTAGCTCAAGGACTGGGCATGAAAGTATTAGGCTACAACCGATCACCCAAAAACATACCAGGTGTCCAACAAGTCGACCTACCTCAGCTTCTCCAAAAATCTGATATTGTTTCACTCCACCTACCTCTCAACTCTGATTCTGACAATCTCATCTCAACCCAGGAAATCTCTTTAATGAAAAAACACGCAATCATCCTCAACCTTGGTCGGGGCAAACTTATCAACACAAAAGCACTTCACCATGCCTTATCCACTCACCAGATAGCTGGTGCTGGGTTAGACGTAGTCGAACTAGATACAAACGACCCGCTACTTAAACTTTCCAACGTAGTGTTTACACCACACATTGGTTCATACACCAAAGAATCATTTGAACAAAATTTACCCAACATCATCATTTCCAACATCACTTCATTTATCAACAACAAACCCCAAAATCTAGTCAATTAACACTTCACTTATAAACATCAAACTATTTACTGATTAACTATACCCCTTACAAACTCACTTTTTTCTTTCAATCTTTCCAATAATTCATCAACACTCTCCAAACTCCCCTCTTTCTTTTCCTCTCCAACATAATCGACTCCAAACTCACTCCCGTGCACCAAACATGCCCAAGGCATCCAAGCTGGCACTCCATTAATCAACTTACCTTCAATTGGGTCATTAGTTCCCACTCCACTGACCTCAGCCGGCACCACCCCATTAGAAGTCTTAGAATCATCTGCTTTTTTAAACCCAACACTCACTCTTGCCCCACAAGCCGCAGCCACCAAAACCAATACCGCCTTTTGAGTAGACTCACTATCATTTTCACCAAAAAACACTTCAAAGTTCTCACCATTAAGCTCGTCACGATTAATACTTCTTCTATTTGCCACCACTTTTCTTACCATCCCTTTTGCTACCTCGATATCTTTAGCAACTTCTCTGGCTTTAGACGACAAACTTTCAGTAGAAGAAACTTCTGGATCAATATTAACACTCAAATTACCTTTATAATCTGGATTCAAAGCAATCGACACAGTTTCAGCCAACGCCATATTCCCAAAGTCCCCACCTAAAACTTCCACAAAAACCTGTTTACTACCTTCTATAGCTTTTTTAATACTGTACACATCAGGATCTCGACTTTTATCACTATAAATCCCATCAGGTTTTGTATCCGAAACCGAATACACTTTTTCTGCTCCAGCCAGCCTCAAACCTGACACTCTTTGTTGCGCTCCCTTTACAGACCCAATAACCACTATCTCAGATTTATCAATCTTTTCATAAAAACCCCCAATCATTCTTTGTTCTGGTGAAACAACTCTTTCCTCAACCATGGGCAAATTGTAACACAAAACCTAACCACTCACTTCAAATCCCAACAACTAACTATGCAATTGCATAATTTTTTTTATCTCTTTTCTGATTAAAGTACCTTTAACAACAATTTTATTCTCTTTATCTTTCCTAAACACTGTCTCTTTATGTCTTTTTCTCTCATCACCTGCTCGTGAAAAAGAAAGTATTAAATTACTATCTGGTCTATCAATCTCAGAAAAAACTCGTTGGGTTGTTTTCTTCACAGAGCCTTCGGTTTGGTATCTAAAACCAAAAGGGTAACATCCCTTATT
Source organism: uncultured bacterium (assembly GCA_965369335.1). Lineage (GTDB taxonomy): Bacteria > Patescibacteriota > Microgenomatia > UBA1400 > CAYNFZ01 > CBDUQH01. The sequence goes on along the minus strand of CBDUQH010000001.1, from coordinate 3,600 downwards.
TACCCTTCCACTAACAGCAACAAAATCTGGATCAATTCCTGAATAATTTTCTCGATTGCCAATCACCCCAATAAACATGTTATCGCCTTGTCTAAAACCTAGCTGTTCCATCACCCCAATTATGGGTTTTACTGACATTCCACTATGTACACAAGTATCCACAATCAATAGCCTATTTTCGGGACTATCACTATTGTTAGATTCTGAAGGCTTTATTTTGGGAAAGGAATGCTTAAAATCTTCCAAAATTTCTTCTTCACTCCTCACGCCACCCAGCTCTTCCAACACAAAATCTTTAACTCTTTGATCCTCATCTCCAAATCCGTGTCGGCTTAATCTCCACAGAAGATGACTCAATCTATTACTTTGATCATCATCAAACTGTTTGGCAGCAACTTCCATATATCTCGGTGTTCCATGATCCTCAATACTCATCGTTTCTTCAGTTTCAAAACCTAAAGGATTAAAAAAGTATCTCTCAGGAACAGGCTCATCTGGATATCTTTGTTTCCAAGCTTCAGAAAAAACTACATAACCCAAACGCGCAGAAACATCCAAAAAAGCAACTTGGTTAATATCATTTTCTCTCACATATTCAACCATTCTGGCGCCTATATCTGCCAGCTGTTCCCTTTCTTCAGGATCAGTAAAGAATCGGTAATTTTCATCACCTAACCTATCGTACATGTCCATATTTTTTGAAATTCTTTCCATCAAAGCTCGAATAGCATCACCAAAACTCTGCACTTCTTCAGGGCCAGACCACTCAATCTCATTTTCGTTTTCATTCTCAGGAAATTCAGTCATTTAATTTCTCCAATAAATAATGTTCTGCTATCAAATGCTTCCCCCCTAAACTATATAAATGCCTAAGTAGGTAATATTTTTGAACCGCCTCAGGAACCCCATTTATATCGGGAACACTCTTACCTTTATATTTTTCAGATTCCTCTTCAAAAGGATGAAAATCTAAATTTCTCTTACTTTCCATAATGTTTCAAGCCAAATAATAACATTTTTCAACAAATCTTGTAAGACTTTGAGAGGTCTAATAAAAAGTTAACAACTCGCCCCCCGTCCGCATATCAAAGCCCTTCTACGCTATAATTAATCTATGAAAAAAGTCTCCAACCTCCTCTCTCTTTTGTCCGTCACAATAATTATTCTCACAATAAATCGTAAAACCAACCTCACCCAAGGCTTTGTTCATCCCAATCAATTCCTCCGATGGCAAGACTTCCACGCCATGATCACCTTGCCCTTACTAATCACCATTATCTACACCATCCTCTTTCTCCAAATCACCCACCGCCAACCCAAAATCCACAAACACTTCTCTTTCTTTTTAATCATTTTTGCTTCAGGCATACTCCTCCACGGCATTAGCTCAGGCAACCACGAAATCACCAACTATCTGCACCACAAATTTTGCATCCAAGACAACTCTTCCATCTGCCAAATCATCAACTACAACGACGACAACTTTAGTCACACCATCTTTTACTTAAGTAGTTTTTTAATGACAGTATCTCTACTTTTCTTCGAAAAAGCTCAACCCCAAACCAAAAAACTTCCCAACCTGCAAATATATCTAATATTATTCAACGGGCTTTTAATCGGGCTTGGCCTCTTCGCCAATCTAGCCTTCGAAAAACTAGGCATCGACCTCTACGCCTTTGGCCTACTCTCCATCATTTCAGCTACACTACTTTGGCAAAACAGACACAACCTTCGCCATTTCCCCATCACCCTCTATTGCGCCTTTGGCTATAGCCTCGGCACAGCATCTACTATCATTTACAAACTATTTATTGCCTAAACCAGCCCTAAGGCGTCTGACCCTTTTCTGATAAGCCAATTACAATCTCTTTCAGACTCAAATTATATCCTAGTTACAACTTTAGTATTTTTGTAGCCATCACCGGCACAGTCGCCATCACAGCCAAGACAGCACTCAAATAAAAAGCTGCTTGTATTCCAAACATATCCGAAGTTAGACCCAATAGAAACGGTGCCGAAGTAGTCGCCATTCCCACAAGAAACGCATTAAAACCATAAGCCTTTTGCCTTGAATCACCTTTTTCCAAAGACTCAGATACCATTGTCATTATCACTGGCACAGTCCCTTTTGTAAGGGCACCAAGAAATACCGACACCACTGCAATAGCAATTACCCAAGGTACTTGTGTCATCACCAATAAACACAAAGCCATAATAACTTCCGCCAAAAAAAATACTTTTCTATTCCCAAACCTATCAACCAATCTCCCCAAGCCAGCTTTTCCAGCCATATTGCCCACAAAAAATGCCGCTGTAAGTGTTCCAAGATAATCAACAGATGCACCTCGAAAAATCAACAAAAAAGGGATAAACACAAACAAAGCAGAGCTAGAAAGTGAATCAAAAAAACCGGCTAAAGTGACCAACAAATACTTAGATCTTACAAAGCCAAAACTCTTCTTGTTTTTTGCATCCACTTCATGCTCAGGCTCCTCATCTTTTTTGATTCCAACCAAGACTGCAAAAATCACAAACAACCCAATTGCAAGCAAACCATATAGTATCGATGTAAAGCGCCAACCAATGTAACCAGCAATCAAGGTAACAACAGAGGCAATTCCCAATCTCCCAATATCACCTATTGCAGTAAAGTTACCCATATTTCTGCCTCTATTTCCTGGCTTTGACCAAGTGTCAACCAACGAAAACGCCACTGGATGAAACACGCCAAACCCCACACCTGCAAGTAAAAAAGCCACTGTCAGAAAAACCAGGTTTACTGAAAAACCCGTAAACAAATATCCAATCCCATACACCAGGATTGCAAACAAAAGTAAACGCAAACTCCCCACCTTTTCAGCAATATGACTTGCCGGCAAAGCCAGAAACACTTCAAAAGACTTTAAAGCCGTTCCCAAAAACCCAATTTGTGTCAAGCTCAATCCCAAATCTTTTTGTAAAAATGGAAGTAACAACGGCAAACTCACCAAAAACCCATCGTTTAAAACATGGAGAATATTAAGTTGAGTCAGTCTAGAAAACTTTGGCATAAACAACTAAATAATTGTGCTTAGATGCAAATATTATACTTAAATCACTCGCCACATTCGACGATATACACAAAGAAAAGTTTATAGATAAACTTGTTTAGAGAATGATCAATACTTAAGTTCAAGCCACCTACACTTCCCACCACATCTGACCCAGTTATTATTTTATCCGCCTGCTGCGCAGCCGTGTGCAGAATTGTCTCCGGCAGGGATTAGTTGAAGATGTAAGCACCTATTTATCTACGACTAAGTATTCCTCATCAGATATTGGTTTCACACTAACTTGATTCTTTAGTGAATAATCATCCATCATCTGTTTGTATTTATCGTCATAATGAGGAAACACTTCGAACTCTACAAAATTGAGAGCATTAAAATCAGTTAGTCCTACATTGTTTTCATCCAATGATGGCAAACCAGCTATTTGTATTGTGGGAGTTTGCAGTATTGCTCCTGCACTGAATCCAGCTAGTACAGTGTCAATATTATTGACAGGAGAAAATCTTTCTTTAATTTCACTTAACAGTCCAGTTTTTTTAAGGTTATACAA